>DATAQX010000486.1:0-5241 GCA_036264455.1 Silvibacterium sp.
CGGTGCGGATGCGAGGACGGCCATAGTGGCCGCGTTGAGGCGCGCGACGCGGGCGACGTAATCGAAGTCGACAAATTTGAGCAAGTCGCCGTATTCAACGCCATTCTCGGTGCGAACGTTCTGGTGCTGGTGGTTGAAGTCTTCGCGCCACTCGGTAAAGCGGACAGCGGCGAAGCCTTCCTGGTTGAAGGAGGTGTGATCGCCCCCACGAAGAAAACGGTCGCGACGGAATATAAGGACGGGGCGGAAGGCAATCGTCGTTTTGGATGCCGTCTTCCCGGTCACGAGGGCGGCATCATATGTGTTTCCCACGTCGTTAACGGCGCGCGCCAACTCACGTGAGGGAGAATCGCTCTCGTACCCAAGCGCGACGATGCGGCGGATCTCCTCTTGAGTGGCGTTGGCAGGAATACTCTCGGAGAAGACGCGCACGGCGGACTTGTCCTGCAGAGTCTCACCCGGCGTGGTGTTGCCGCCGACGATATCGTTGTTCAGCACGCCCTCGATCTGCCAGCCTTCGCTCTTCGCGAACCTGGCGAGATGAGCGCTGCCGTTAAGGCCCTGCTCCTCACCTGCGACGGCGGCGAAGACAAGGGTGGCGGGCAGCTTGAGCCGGGACAAGACGCGGGCGCACTCGAGGCTGACGGCGACTCCGCTGGCGTCGTCGTTGGCACCGGGTGCAGGATCGTGGGTATTGAAGTTATCGCTGTTGCGGGAGTCGTAGTGTCCGGTGACGAGGATGACGCGTTTGGCCTGCTCGGGATCTTTTCCGCGCAATACTGCGTAGACATTTGTGATAACCGTTGGCTGGGTGATGCGAGGGTTGGGCCCGGTCTGCGGGGGCTCGGTAAAGGTATCGCGCCTGACGTCGAGACAGCCTCCGCAATCGCTGGAATAGCTCTGCAGCCGCTCGGTAATCCAGTCGGCGGCAGCGCTCACGCCCTGGCCGGGCGGCAGGTCTTTCTCCATGCTGGAAAGCGTGCTGCGGTTCCTGAAGCCTGCGAGGGCCTCGATGGTGTGGCGGATTTGAGTGGGAGAGATCTGGTTGAGCACGGCTGCGATAGCGGGATCGGTGGGCGCGGGCTGGATGGGAGCACCGCTGGCATCCAGATCCCGTTTGGCGCCGCCAGAAACTGCAGAGGCAGTGGTGGTTGCTGCAAGGAGAAGAAAAACCGCCGCGCAGGCGGATAGAATCAAGACACCGGGGGATGCGAGCAGTCGGCTCGCCGTGGCAAAAACTCTTGCTTTCATTCCACTGACTCCGCAAATTACAAAGGATAGATTGGAGAAATGATAAATTGCCCTACGGCGGCTTGACGCGCCGTCCGATTCTCCTCAACACTAACGGAGTTGAGGTAAAAACGTCATTCGTATAAATCTCTAAATACTCCAGTCCCTGGGAGGGTCCCATGCCGCTATGCCCTGAATGTGAGAGCACGCTCGATATTGAAGAAGATGAAGTCGAAGAAGGCGACGTTATCGTCTGCGATGAATGTGGCTCTGAATACGAGGTCGTCACGACTGAACCACTTGAACTCGCCAAAGTCGATGAAGGCTATGAAAATGAAGACGATGAAGCTGTCGAAGAGGAAGAAGAATGAGGAAATTGATACGCCGCTCGAGCCTGGCAGTGACGCTGATTCTGCTGGTCGCAGGTGCGGCCCTTGCTCAGAACACAAAATACAAAACGCTCGATGGCAAAGTATTGGGCAACGAAGCAACTCCGCTCTCCGGCGCAATCGTCTACCTTCAGGATACGAAGGCGAACACTATCCGAAGCTTCATAACGACCGCGGATGGAAGCTTTCGCTTCGGGCAAATTTCACCGGACATCGACTACCAGGTCTGGGCTAAATATAAGGACGAGAAGAGTCCCACCAAGACGCTCAGCGCTTTCGATTCGCGCAAGCAGGTAACGATCGACCTGCATATCAAGACGGACAAGTGAAAAGGCAGCCATTAGCCATTAGGGATTAGCGGTTAGATATAGTCTTGCTTATCCCGGCTGATCTCTGCCCGCAAAAACAGAAGCGCCACCTTCCTACTGGTGGCGCTTCTACTTTTTTGGATTCAGTACTTGGCTGTCTTACTGCCTCTTCCAGTTCATCAGATCACCCAGGGTAGTCGTTGAGCTTGAAACCGGAGCTTTGTAGGCTTCGACGTCCGCACGACTGGCTTCTTCGCCGACCGCACGCAGGCTCAGGCCCACTTTTTTCTCCTCCTGGTTCATCTTGATGATCTTAAAGTCGTGCTCCTGGCCTTGCTCAAGCTTGACAGGTGTTCCATGTGAATCAGCGGCTTCCGACACATGGCATAGACCTTCAACGCCCTCAGCGATCTCGACGAACGCGCCAAACTGCGCCGTCCGCAGCACTTTGCCATGAACTACGTCGCCCACGCGATGCTGCGCGAAGAAGGTATCCCAGACATCGGGCTGCAACTGTTTGATTCCAAGCGACAGGCGACGATTTTCGGGCTCAACACCCAAGACCACGGCCTTGACCTTCTCGCCCTTCTTCAGCACTTCAGAAGGATGCTTGACGCGCTTGGTCCAGCTCAGGTTGCTCACGTGTACCAGGCCGTCGATGCCGTCCTCAATCTCGATGAAGGCACCGAAGTCGGTCAGGTTGCGAACGCGGCCTTCAACGTTGGTTCCCGTCGGGTAGCGGGCAACCAGGTGCTCCCAGGGATTCTCGAGGAGCTGCTTCATGCCCAGGGAAATGCGGCGGTCCGCAGGGTTCACGCTGAGCACGACGGTCTCGACTTCGTCGCCCGGCTTCACCAGCTTCGAGGGATGCTTCATCCGCTTCGACCAGGTCATTTCGGAGACATGCACCAGGCCTTCGATGCCCTGCTCCAGCTCGACGAAGGAGCCGTAGTCGGTTACGCTCAACACGCGACCACGTACACGCGCGCCGATAGGGTAGCGCTCTACAGCGTCCAGCCATGGATCGGGCGTGAGCTGCTTGAAGCCCAGCGAAACGCGCTGCTTTTCGCGATCGAACTTAAGAACTTTCACCTGGATCTCATCGCCCACGTTGACCAGATCGCGGGGGTGAGTGAGGCGACCCCACGACATATCCGTAATGTGCAGCAGGCCGTCGATGCCGCCGAGATCGACGAAGGCGCCGTAGTCAGTGAGGTTCTTGACTGTGCCAGTCAGGATACTGCCCTCTTCGAGATGCTCGAGGGTCTGCGAGCGCTTGGCGTTCTGCTCTTCTTCGAGGATCTCCTTGCGGGAGATGACCACATTGCCGCGCTTCTTGTTCAGCTTAATAACGCGAACTTCAATCGGCTGGCCAATGTAGGCGTCCAGATTGCGTACCGGGCGTATCTCGAGCTGCGAGCCTGGCAGGAATGCCTTGATACCGATGTCGACCGTCAGTCCGCCCTTGACGCGGCCCAGAACAATTCCCGTAACCGGAGTCTTGTCGCTGGCAGCCTTCTCGATTGTGTCCCACACGCGGTGGCGCTGTGCCTTCTCATAGCTCAGCACGTAGCCGCCTTCGGCCTCTTCACGCTCGATCACGACCTCTACCGCGTCGCCCGCCTTCAGCTTAGGCTGACCAGTGTGGTCGAGGACCTGCTCCAGGGGAATGAGCCCCTCAGACTTCAAGCCAACATCGACAACGACATGCTTGTCCGTGAGCTTGATCACGGTTCCAGACACGACGGTCGTATCGTCAAAGGCCTGTGCCGCCGCCTCTGCAGCCTGTTCGCGGTCGAAGGATTCGAGGGCGGCTGCAAAGTCTTCCATACTTCCGAAGTCGATGTCGTCGGTGGAATGGGTATCTGTCGTTTCGACGGGAGCTGCGGCAGCAGTTGCGGTTGGTTCAGCGGAAGGCGCTTCCGGGTTGTGGGTGGTTTCGATGGACGAATCAGCGTGATCCGTCGCGGCTTCAAGCGTTGGGGTTTCCAGTTCGGTGTTCAGAGGAGTGCTCTCGATTTGTTCAGGATTAAGGACGTCTGCCATAAATGCCAGCTCCGGGATTTTGGTCGGCGGCCCCGCAATTTCGCCCTGCAGATTTCAGGTGTGGCCGGTCAAACCTACGACCCGCTTCAACGCTGCAGATTTCTTCGCCGGCAGCTTTTAGATTCAGGCTTGATCCGCGAAGATTCGGGGATCGCTCGTTCCTGTCCATCCCCATTCCGCGAGAAGTTCTGAGAGGGGGACGACACGTGAGGCCAGAAAAGTGGCCTGGCACAACATCGGCCTCCATTTTGGAGCATCCGGCAGGCAGGATTTGGGAGGAACGGCAATCACAGGATCACGCATAAATCCCGTGCGCGAACCTACTCTTAAACTATAGAGCCCCCGTGTTGACGCTGTCAATTCAACGTTCGCCGCGGCCTGCGAAAACACGGTCAATTTCTCGAGAATCGCCACGATCTTCATGGCAGGTAGAGACAAAAGCCTACTCTGTTCGCAAGGCCTGAATTGGATCCAGTCGCGACGCCCGCCAGGCAGGCAAAAGGCAAGCTGCGGCGGCGACCACCACCAGTACGCCGCTCACCAGGACGAAGACCACAGGATCGAGGGCTCGTGTCTGATACAGCATCGACTGAAGCAGCCGTGTAATCGCCGCGCTCGCGCCCAGCCCCAGAACCAGCCCGTACAGCGCCGGCCTCAGCCCGTCGGTTAGCACAAGGCGTATCACCTGCTTCCTCTGAGCGCCCAGCGCGATTCGAATCCCGATTTCGGTCGTCCGCTGCGCAACGATGTAGGAGAGTACGCCGAAAAGCCCAACCGCGGCGAGCAGCAGAGAGGAAGCCGCAAAGATCAGCAGCAGTGTTGCATCGAAGCTTGCATCGGCCGTGTTCCTGCCTACAACCTGATCCATCGTGAGGATGTCCGATACCGGAAGGTCGCGATCCAGCTGTTGAACGATTTGCTGGATAGGCAGGGCGTATTGCCTCACATCCCCACCGGACCGGACCATCAGTGTTGCGCTGTTTATATCCTCGCCTGCGTCCAGGGCGAAGTACATTATCGGGCCCGCCGGCTCGCTCACCTCGAAGAGTGTGTCGCCGCTGACGCCGACGATTTCGTACGTATGGCCGCCCTTGCGAATATGCCTTCCCAGCGGATCCTCGCCGGGGAAATACTGCCGCACGAATGCCTCGCTGACGATTATCTCGGTGGGATGGCCGGGCCGCTGGTCCTCGCCGAAGGTTCGCCCGCGCAGGATGGGAATGCCCATGGTGGAGAAGTAGCCGGGATCGGTGAATAGGGTCCGCGCC
>DATAQX010000501.1:0-5893 GCA_036264455.1 Silvibacterium sp.
CATACCTCGCAACTCGAGAGATCTCGTGGAGATCGGATGTTGTAATGCTGCACCAGGAATTCGCCCAGCGCCTGCTGGTTTGTGAACCTGGTGTAGCTCGCCGGCTGTGGCGAAAGAACCCCGGTCGCGGCATCCGTCGCCTGCGCATTCACTGCCGGCATCAAATGCAGCGAGGCCAGCTGTGGATCGCCGCTCGCCGTGGGATCGGTCGTCGTGCAACTTACCAGTTGCGCAGTCGGCGTGCCCGGTTTTGCGTCGGAGGCGGCGCACCACACCGGATTCCTCTCCGAGGCGCCCTTCCAGGCCATGTTGTAGATCTCGCTTGTCGGACGCACATTTGCGGCCGGGTTGCGATGGCAGTTCAGGCACCACTCCATCTGCAGGGTATTCTGCTGAAAGGTGATGGGCATCTCATCCACTCGGCCGTGGCAACTCGAGCACCCAAGGCCCTTGTTCACATGAATTTCATGGCTGAAGTAGACAAAGTCGGGAAGGTCGTGGACCTTGGTCCACACAATCGACTGGCCGGTGGCCCAGCTGTCGCGAACTCGATCGAGTAGCTCGGCATTCGTCCAGATCTGCGAGTGGCAGTTCATACACGTCCGGGTAGGGGGAATGCCCGCATAGCCCGATTTTTCGACCGAGGTGTGACAGTACTGGCACTGCAGGCCCAGACCTTGCACGTGATGCTTGTGGCTGAACGGGATCGGCTGATCGGCTCGCTGCCCCTGCCGCGTCACCCACGGCGACCGTTGCAGTTGGTCCAGCGTCACTCCCAGGGCGATCACAATCAACCCCGTCAAGACCAAGCTAGCCCGGGCCAGCGCGTTCGAGCTGCGGTCAAAAATCTGCGCCATGAATGCGTCCTTGTTTCCTCAAGAATCCCTGTTGGTTGGAGGACTACCGCGCGGCCTTGCGCGCAGCACTTACCCGGGACGCGAACCTGCCCCGAATGCAGCATTGATCGAAGATTTAATATAGCAGGCAAAAGGGCCGCAGAATCAAGAGCACACGCGCGTTGATGAAAAATCAGGGCCAAATTTTCAGATCGATTAATCAGGACTAAAACAGTCGCAAATAGCTTCTCACTGCGTGTTTGCGGGCCTTTGCACATTCTCGACCGCAGAGCGGCCCTTATTGCGTTTGCGCTGCGTTCTCCACCACACGAAACAGAGAGCGATCACCAGCAGCGTTATGACAACGTAAGGCAGCCGCGAAAAGATCCAGATCGCATGACGCAGTCGCTTGTCAAACTGCTGCGCCGCCGCAACCTGCTCGGCCGGAATCGTTACTGTCTGGCCCCAGTCGAGCGCGATCACCCTCGGCAGGAAGCCCTGCCGGATGCAGCCCTCCAGGCTGTACACGCCGACGACAGGCGAAAAATGAGCAGCCACAATCAGATCGCGCGAAAACTCCTCCCAGCTAAGCGCAGTCAGACCAGCCCCCTTATCATCGAGCGTCGTTCCCACCGCGAGCGTCTGGGTCTGCGGACCGTAGATCAGTGGAATCCCACCTCCCGCCGCATGATTAAAGCTGCTATAAGCCATCAGCACTTCGTCGCCACCCCGCACATCCACGATCCCGAACAGCCGCTCGATCAGCGTCGAATGCACCGCGCGTTCCTCGGCCAGAAACGGCATCTGGTAGGTCTGCACCGGATAACCCGCCGCCCGGATTCGCTGGATCAGCGCGGAATATGCCTTCCGTGCCCGACCCACCTGGCCATAGTCAAAAAAGCGCTTCGTCAACAGCCAGTAGAGACGGCCCTTATGCTTGCCCACCAGCTGCAGCTGCTGAAAGTTGGGCTCGATATCAAGCCCGACAGCCCCCCAGCGCAGGCCGTTCTCCCGGGTCCACTTCTCAAACTGCACAAAGCGTTCCGTCGCCTCGGGAGCGTTTTCTGCGTTCAGGTAGTGCCCCTGTTCGCGCGGCAGCACAATCCAGGCTGTCAACGGAATGTTTGCCTCGTTGAGCTTCTGCACCGCCTTCGCCCGGTCCGCGCTGAAGTCGCTGATCTCAACAGCCAACCCGGCATGCAGCGTCTGAAGCTGGGCAATAACCTCGGGATTCGACACCCAGGATTCGAAGTCAGCGACGCCCTGATCGCAGCAGGCAAAGAAGAGCTGTGGTCGCGCTCCCGGCCCTTGAATCTGTATCGATCCGGTCACCGCACGTCCTGGCCTGGATTGCGCCAAAGCGCTCCCGGCCAGTGATGCAATGGCGACAGATATGAATAGTGAAGCAATGCCGTGAAGTCGTCTCAATAGAAACTCCCGTCCTGTTTACAATATTTCGTAAATAAGTATCTTACGTCTAAGATAATTATGACAAGAAAAACTCTCTCTTCAAAATCTCTCCACCCTGCGGCATCCCAGGCCGAAAACCTCGGCCGGGAGCTAAGCAACGCAGTCGTTTTCTTTCACGAATCCATCGCCGCCCACCTGGGAATGAGCGCGGGTGAGTGGAGGTGCTACGTTCTACTCGAAGAGCATGGCGCGATCACGGCGAGCCGTTTGGCACAGCTCTCCGGCTTTACTACAGGCGCCATCACCGGGATTGCAGATCGCCTGGAAAGAGCTGGCTACCTGCACCGCGAGCCGAATCCTGAAGACAGGCGAAGCGTCATTCTTCGGCCTCTGCGCCTCAAAGAGACCAGCGCGCAGACTGCTCCCATCTTTGACTCTCTGGGACGCGCTATGAAGCGCATCGCAAAACGTTACAACCAGCGGGAGCTGGAAGCGATTGCCGACTACTTCCGGCGAACGATTCGCGCCCTCCACGACGAAACTCTGAAGATCCGGTAAAAGTCCGGCTGTCTCGTCCGCGGCTCATCCCTAACCGCTGTACCCTGTTCCCAGTCTTCTGTACCCTATCGGCTATGACTGATGGCCGCCGCGTTCCTCGTTACGACTCCGCACTAGCCTGCCGCGAACTCACCGCGGCCGATCCCATTCTCGGGCGACTCATTGAGCGCGCCGGTCCTTACACGCTGCGCCTCAAAAGCCAGCACTCGCCCTTCGAGGCACTCCTCGAGTCGATCATCTATCAGCAGCTCAACGGCAAGGCCGCCGCGGCAATCCTCAAACGCGTGATCACCTTTTTCGGAGAGCTCCATCCCAGCCCGGAGCACATCCTCGCCGCACCCGATGACCGGCTCCGCGGCTGTGGCCTTTCGGCCAGCAAAACCCTTGCTCTGCGCGACCTCGCGGCTAAGACCATCGACGGAACGGTGCCAACACTTGTCCAGATCCGCCGCATGTCCGACGAGGAGATCGTCGAACGCCTTACACAGGTTCGCGGCATCGGCCCATGGACCGTCGAGATGTTGCTCATTTTTCGCCTCGGTCGTCCCGATGTACTGCCAGTCACTGACTATGGAGTCCGCAAAGGCTTTGCGCTCACTTTCAAGCGTCTGCCTAAATCGAAGCCATTCGATGCCGCCATGCTGGCCAAGGCCCCCGAGATGCTCCGCCGCGGTGAACGCTGGCGACCGTGGCGCTCCGTCGCTTCCTGGTATCTGTGGCGAGCCTGCGACCTGGCGGGAAAGGCATCCCCGCCACCGGATTAATGCCGAATTTCACTTGACAATAGACTGACGGCACCCTAGTCTTCTCGCTCGTTCGAAGCAGTAAAAGCTGGTGGCACGTCAAAACTCGACCCGCGGGGCCCCAATCGCACAGGCCATGTCCTACCCCCGCGAAATGACTTCGAACACATCCCCCCTCTGTGGTTCATTTGGAGAGCCGACGCAAGGTGCATGTACTCCGCATCTCGCGTAACCCACGGCTGCCTATGCAGTTTCACGGCTTCAATCGGGCCCACAACGTTTCAACGGGAGATCATTCATGAGCGACTCTACACAAAATCTGGATTTAGCCGTCCGCGCCGCGCGGACAGGACAGGCAGTAGCAGATCTGGCGAAGGACGATACCGTCTTTCGTGCCGCAGTTGACGCATTTCGTGCAGGAGATGGCGACAGTTTCCTTCTTCTGCTGGATCGCGTTAAGGCACGACCCTATTGCGAAGAAATCTGTCGATGGTTCGCGAGTAAAGAGACCGTACTGGAGTGCCTCGAGCTCTGTGGTCCACCTATCGAGTTGACCGCCCAGCTGGTCGCCGCAGCCGCGGTGGAGATCGTCAGGATCTCCGCGGATGAGGAGCTCGTCGAAAGCCTCGCGGATATCGTAGAACGCCGCGATGCGAAGGCATTTAAGGCATTCGTGCAGAAGCAGAAACTGCAGGCGTACTGCCGCCTGATCTGTCATTGGGCCTGTGCCATTCGTTTCGGCCTCATCTGCGAGGTCGTTTGCATAACGGGAGAACCTCCCGAGAAGTCATTGGCGGCCCAGCTATCGCTGGCCGGAAAGGCCATTGCTCCACTCGTGGAGAATCGCGATCAGCTGCAAGGTGTGATTGATGCGGCTATCGCCCAGAACTGCGAATACCTCCAGGGAGTGATAGGCGTCTTTAACGATTGTCATCTGGTCTGCCGATGGATTTGCAGTTGGCGTTCGATCTATGTTTGCGGGCCAGTCTGCCGTCCCATCGAGGTTCCCAAAGATTACATCGAGGAGATGCGTGCCTTCGCCCAGGTATCAGGAAAGTTGACCGGTGTGCAGAACGCATATCCGCAGCTCTTTGCGGCCGTCGAGGCTAGGGACGCAAAAGCGTTCTCGACACTGGTACAGCAGTATGAAGTTGAGCCGTACTGCCTGCAGCTTTGCCACTGGATCTCCTACGAAGTATGCAATCGCTTCTGCATCTGCGTTTGCCCGCAACCCGAAACCATTCCGCTGTTCACCAAAGTGGGGCAGTACCACGTCGATCCTATATTCGGCGATTTCCAGCCGAACGGCACAACCACAGCCGGCGGATATGCTTTTTCGACGACCATCAATCTCAATGGGATCTTGCCCGATGGAACGGCGCCCGATCCGTTGCAATATCAGTTCACCTCTCAGATTTACGGTCTTGTGGGCTCGCCCCCGGTGCTCACTCTCATAGGTACGCCCTCCGCCATTACCGGCGCGATGATTCCGCCATCAACGATCATTGGCCAGCTCGAGTACTACTACTGGGACACGACACTATCCGCCTGGCTGGTTGGCTCAACGGATTTCTACGTCAACAATCCCTCGGCGACTGTGAGTATTCCGCAGGAATTTGGCCCACCACTGACAGTGGTCGTCGATACGGATCCGGACAGCAATGGATGGATCAACGTCCCGCGCCAGAATGACCTCACCCCCGGCGGAGTGGGACGTTTCGTTCCCACGGGGCTGCTCGCTCAGCTGGACACCACGCAACTCACAAATGAGTTCTTCGATCTCACGCTTGCCGGGCCGGGATTACCGGTGCTTGCTGGCGCGCCCGTGCCATCAGCGCAGCTATCAGTCAAGCCGCTCTACCAGATCGTCTTCTCGGCGCGAAACGCGACCACCCTCGCGAGCGTAGGAAGCAATACGCTGAATATCATCGCGCTGAGCAACACCAACTACAAATACACCCGCCATCCGGACTGGGCCGGATCCACACCAACAACCCCGCCAGTCGTATCTCTGGACATACTCGAGATGCAGGCAGGCGGATGCACGCCGCTCGGTATGAACTCCAATACCCTGCATGCGCTGTTCACTGTGTATCATCCATATCTCGGCAGTGCCTCGCTGGAATTTGTCGGACCTGCCCCATTGCCGCCGACCACGACCTTCACTACCCCCGCGGATGGTGACGTAACTTCGGGAGCCGCGGGACTGGCGATCGACATCAGCATGCTCGTACCCTGTGCATACGTGGTGTTCCTGAATGCAAACCTTAACCTGACGAACGGAGACGTAGTGTTGTATGGAACCTTCCAGGACTTCGTCGCCTTCTGTAGACGATGACTCGATGA
>DATAQX010000094.1:0-4736 GCA_036264455.1 Silvibacterium sp.
TGGTTCTTTTCCCAGGTCTGTAAATGCTCAATCCGAGCAAACCGGACAACATGTTTCTGGAAGCCGCGCCGGGCCTCAGTGCGAATCTGTTGCTCCAATGCCCGCACAGGAACCCAACCGTTTGCACGCATCCCGTTGAGAATGGAGGAAGTAGGAAGAGAACTGTACTTTTCAGAAACGCTTTCGATTGGTTGAGAAGCAAAAACACTCGGAGCAAAACGGCGAATTTCATCGTCAGAAATTTCTACCGTTCCAGGAGCTTTTGATCTGGTGGAGTTATTCAGTGCGGTACTCATGTTAGTTGATTTGGTTAGTTAGTTCTGTAAGCCGCAACACCGGCGAGGCTTTGGGAGCTGCCGAAACCCTTTTTCGAAAGTTCGCTTTGCGTTCGAAAAAGTATGCTGGGGCATATTTTTCGAACCGAAAGCGAAGCGAAGCATAGCGGCCCGCGGAAGAAGGACGGAGAGCGCAAGAGCCGCGAGCTGGCGAGACGGGTGGAGGATTTAAATGGCAGGGGCCTCGCGATGTCTACGAGACGGGGAAGGCGGCCGTTTAAGCCGGAGACGGTACTCTTGCGCGCGGAGGCCTCCGCGGGTGGGAACCAATGCTGGCGAAGCCAGACACTTTTACAGGAGTGGTTTTAGGCGAACCTGGGTGCGCCTAGGAGAAAGAGGAAGGAGAGACGCTTTGGGCTCGACGGGGAGAAAGTCTTTTCTCCCGGATAACGAGTCGCCTCGAGGAGCCAGGAGGTCAGGGGTGAGGCGCACGCTGTCGCGATGGTCCGCTAGGGCGAGGCTCCCGAATGGCCTTGGGGGGCCAACATGGAGACAAGGTGATTGGTCGTTTCCGGCGATCTCGGCGCAGAACTGGTTGAGGGCGCTTTGCATTTAGAAAACGAACCACTCTGGTTTTGTGATTCCAGGCAGTGAAATGCCTGCGTTTCTTTTACCTTAATTTACCAGTCGACTTACGAATTTGCGTTATTTGTGTGTTGTCGCGCTACTGAATCCGGACCGGCATGCCGCTCCTCGCGACATCTTGTCGCAGGGAAAAACTTTGTGACCTACTAACTGAAGCATCTACAAGGAGAACACATGAATTCGTCAACTTTTTCTACCGTTAACCCATCGACTGGTGAACAGATCGAAACATTCTCCTTCTTCACTCCGAAGGAGACGGAAGCCGTACTCGTGCGCGCCGAACAGGGTTACGAATCCTTTCGAAAGCTATCCGCTTATCAACGTGCACCGCTCTTTTCAAACCTCGCTGTGACCTTGAGGAATAACAAAGCTCAACTCGCGAAAGTAATCACGACAGAGATGGGAAAGATCTTCTCGGAAGCTGAAGCAGAAATCGAGAAGTGTGCGCGGGAAGCGGATTGGTATGCCGAGCACGGACCGCAGATGCTGGCAGATGCACCCGCCCCTACAGGTGGAGTGAATGCATACGTTTCGTACCTGCCGCTTGGGCCGATCCTTGCGATCATGCCTTGGAATTTCCCCATATGGCAGTTGACGCGCATGGCGATCCCAACGTTGCTGGCGGGCAACGTAGTCTTGGTCAAGCACTCACCCAATACGCAGAGAAGTTCGCTCGAATTCGAGCGCGTGATGCTTGAAGCCGGCTTTCCGGAAGGGGTGTTTCAGAATCTGATTCTCAAGACGGAAGATATCGTCAACGTTATCAATGATCCGCGCGTCCAGGGTGCGTCGGTCACTGGAAGCGTGCGAGCCGGTTCTGCTGTCGCCTCCGAGGCCGGAAAGGTCATCAAGAAAACCGTCATGGAGTTGGGCGGCTCTGATGCTTTTATCGTCTGCGAAGATGCGGATATACCTAAGGCTGTCGCAGCAGGGATTAGGGGCCGATTCAGCAATGCAGGTCAGATCTGCCTGGCCGCCAAACGGTTCATCCTGGTGGAAAAGATCGCCGATCAATTTGAGGAGCTGTTTGTGGATGCAGCCAAGTCGATTCAGGTCGGTGACCCGATGGCGCCGTCAACACAGATGGGACCAATTGCACGGATCGATTTGCGTGACTCTCTGCATAAACAGGTAGAAGGCAGTATCGCTAAGGGCGCGCGTGTTCTGTGCGGGGGGCAACCGGTGAAGGGCAAGGGCGCCTTCTACATGCCTACTGTGCTCAGCGGAGTGACGTCAGGTATGCCTGCCTTCGACGAAGAGACATTCGGGCCCGTTGCGGCGATAACTCGCGTTCCAGACCTCGATGCAGCCATTGAGGCGGCAAACGCAAGCCAGTTCGGTCTAAGCGGCAATCTATGGACCAGCGACGTTGCGTTGGCCCGAAAGATCGCTCGTGATTTGTATACGGGCGGAGTCTTCATCAATGGGGTCACGTCATCGGATCCTCGGGTGCCAGTCGGTGGTGTCAAGAACAGTGGGTATGGGCGAGAACTCTCTCATTTTGGAGTGCATGCTTTCGTAAATCCGCAAACCGTGTGGATAGAGAGTCTTTGAGGTACATCGGCAGCTCGAACTGACAGTAAGTGGAACGAAACGGAAATAACGCGACGCTCCCTAGGGAGCGTCGGGAGGATGCAAATATGAGCAAGGTGGCATTTGTTGGGCTGGGAGCAATGGGATCGCGCATGGCGGCGAATTTGCTGAAGGCGGGACACGATGTAACGGTGTACGACTTGGTTCCGGAGGCGACCAAAAAGCTGGCTTCGTCCGGAGCGAAGGCGACGGGCTCGCCCCGAGAGGCGGCGGAAGGCAAGGAATTCGTCATCACAATGGTCCGTGATGATGAAGCTTCGCAACAGGTCTGGCTGGATGCGACGCACGGTGCACTAGCAGGCATGAAGCCGGGAGCTGTCGCCATTGAGAGTTCTACACTGACCCCGGCGTGGATCCGAGAACTAGGCAATGCCATAAGCAAGACTGGGATCGACCTACTTGAAGCGCCAGTTTCCGGAAGCACTCCACAGGCGGAGAACGCTGAGTTAGTGTTCCTAATCGGCGGCGATGTCCAGACGATGAAGCATGCAGAGCCACTGCTCGAGGCCCTCGGTTCTAGGATCGAACATGCCGGGCCGTTGGGTGCCGGGGCGCTGGCCAAATTGGTCACCAATACTCTCATGGGTGTTCAGTTGACAACGATCGCGGAGATGATCGGCATGCTGAAGAGGCAGGGTGTCGATCCGAAAGGGGTACTGGATGCTGTGGCAGCTACAGCGTTGTGGAACCCGCACCTTACCAGTGATACGCAATCGATGTTGAGCGGCAACTTCGAGACGCATTTCCCGATTAAGCTTCTCGCAAAGGACCTCGATTACACGGTGAAGACTGCGGGTGGGGATGCGTCCGTCCCTACTGTGAGCGCAGCGCGGGGTCTGTTCCACAAGGCGATCAATGAACAGTTTGGTGACCTCAATATGACCGCCGTCGTAAAATTGTTCGCTAAAGACATATGAGCGATGCGTTGCGATAACAGAGCAAGTACGCTCGAAACAAGACCCAGGGATCGCTTGTTTCGAGAAGGAGCGTGTGACTAACATCAGCCTCTTCGATCCATTTGCCTTGGGGCCCCTGAAGCTTCCAAACCGTATCGTGATGCCGGCGCTCACGCGCTCGCGCGCCGGTGTGGGAGACGCGCCTACGGCAATGAACGCCGAGTACTATGCCCAGCGCGCAGGTGCTGGTTTGATCATCAGCGAGGCTTCGCAGGTCTCCCAACAAGGGAAAGGCTATCTCTTCACTCCGGGAATCTACACTGAAGACCAGGTAACTGGGTGGAAGCTTGTCACCGACGCGGTCCATGCGAGAGGCGGCCATATCTTCCAGCAACTAATGCATGCCGGACGAATCTCGCACGTTACTCTGCAGCCTGGGGGACAAGCACCGATCAGTTCCACGGAGCAGCCCGCAGTGCATACGGTCTCATTTGCTTATGATGAGGATGGAAATCCCAAGAGAATACCAGCCAGTCGTCCCCGCGTCGCCACAATCGAGGAACTGCATCAGGTCACCCGCGACTTTGTCCATGCTGCGCGCAACTCGCAACGAGCCGGCTTCGACGGTGTTGAGATCCACGGTGCTAACGGCTTCCTTATCGACCAGCATCTTCACTCGCTTGTGAATCGTCGTGGAGACGAGTACGGGCCCGTCACTCCGGAAAGTCGCACCCGTCTTCTGTTAGAAATTTTCGATGCTGTCGCGGCGGTGCATGGTGCTGATCGCACGGGCGTACGCATTGGCCCATTCGGGGTTGTTGGCGACATGGGGCCGGACCCGAGGGCTGAAGAGACATTCCTCTATCTCGGTGCGCAACTCTCGCGTCGCCGGTCCGCTTATGTACACATCGTGCGCGGGAGCCAGTACGATCCCAAGCCGTTGGTCCCGGACATATTTCTGGGCAGCTTGAAAGAAGTTCTCTTTCGTCCAGTCATCGCAACCGGCCGTCTCGATCGGATTCAGGCCGAAATGCTCCTAACTGAGGGCCTTGCCGATCTCGTCGGCTTTGGTCACCTTTACATCGCCAATCCAGATCTGGTCGAGCGCGTGCGTAACGGCTGGCCACTCAGCGAACCCGACCCTGCAACATACTACGTGGGAGGCGCCAGGGGCTACATCGACTATCCAAGTTATGAGTGACCGCAACCAAGGCTACGTCAGGTTTTTCGGCGAGCTCGGCGCGCAGAGCCGCAGTGCGTTGGACAGTAAGGTCTTCGAGAAGAGCGGCAGAGAAGCCGCTATCTTCTTCGGGAGCGCCGCCCGCCG
>DATAQX010000116.1:0-6159 GCA_036264455.1 Silvibacterium sp.
AAGTCTTCGGGATAGGCGCTGAGATATCCGTTCGCGTTTGCAGCCTGGCATTTGGCCAGTCCGGCGACAAGCGCGTTGCCCTTGTCGCGCAGGGCTTCATCGCCGGTGCTGGCGTAGGTGAGCGCAACTGCGGAAAGATAGTGGCCGCCATTAAAGTGGCCGCGCAGTTCGCAGTCGGGCGCCTCCCATCCGCCATAGGGCGCGCCTGGGGTGGGAAGCCCGGCCGTCTTGCGGAAGCTCCACAACAGGCTGTCGTTATCGAGCGTGTGCAGATATGAACGGTTAATCTCCTCCTGGTCGTGAAAGAGGCCGGGAAGCAGACGGACATCGGTAAGCGGAAAAGGTTCGGCGAGCCACGCCACTTGTTCACGAACTCCATGAGCAGATTCACCGGCGGCGTCGATGACAGGGTCCTGCGCGGCACCGCTAGCTGAAAACGAAAGGCGCGAGGTGAGCAGCGAGGCTGCGGCGATCGTGGATCCGGTAAGGAAATAGCGGCGAGTGAATGATGTCATAGGGTCAGAAGTCAGAAAGAAAAGTGGCGAGAGAAAACGTTCTCTCACTGCACAAATATCATATCCGCACCCGAACACCTCTGTCAGGGCTGAGCTTCTGTATCCGGAATTGCAAGCAGTATGAAGACGATGCCAATCATCGTGAACATACGGAAGGCCGCGTCCTGGCCGTTCCAAAGCTTCGACTGCCACATCAGGAACCATTCGCCTCCAATACCGATAAAGGCGACGAACCACAACAGCATGCCCAGCGTGAGCGCGGCAATGGAGAGGCGCTTGGCAGAATTGAAGGCAGCCGCGGGCTTGCGAAAAGCTCGCACAAGCCAGACGACCCCGATCCACGTCAGGATCATGGTGACCGCTTCCCAGGCGATGATGCCGCAGTAGAAAATTGTCTGGACGAGGGGTGAATGAATGGCGCGCCACATGCCATGATTGTCGGGAAAGGCCGTGTCCATCAACAGCACATGGTGGACGAATTGATGATTCGATGCGTAGTCGGTCGTGTTATTGAAGACGACCAGCGTATAGAAGAACGCGACCGAAGCGACGAGAAGAATTTTGGCAACGCGCAGTGTCATTTCGACCCTTGATCCCGTGGCGCGACCTGGAAGTAGGCAGTAAGCGCCGCGAGGGTCGCATCATCGTACTCGGGAAAGCCGGGCATCTGCGCGTAGGCGTTCTCTGATTGGGGATCCTTGATATATGCGGTGAAGTAACCGGGCTTAGTGCCGGCAGTTCTGGCGAGCGAACTCCATGTTACGACGGCCTTGTGCCCGCCGTATGGGCCTGCATTGTGGCAGCGGAAGCAATTCTCTCGCGCGATCTGGTAGCCCTGCATCTGCGGCGAGCCGGCGGCGAAATCTCCCCGCGGCTGAATAGCATGGAAGACCTGATCCTCAGGGGAGAAGCGGAGTTCAAGCACTCCGTTGGGAATCTGTGCTTCCTCAGTATGGGCCAGCGTGCGGTAAAGGGGAGTGAACGAAGCATGTGATATCAGATATGGCCCATAACTTCCGGCGTCGCCGGTCCGGTTCGCAAGCGCCGGTTGTTTGCCGTTGATGGCCAATACAAGAATTGGATGGTGAGCTTCGCGATACTCGTCGGAATAGTGCGCTTCATATTCGTCGTTGCAGATCGCAGCGACGAGGGTGTTCTTTCCCGGGATATTCAGCGCATGCATCAATTCGTCAAGATAGACACCGCTAATCTCCACCTTGCCCGGGAAGTTCGCATCATCTGTAACCGTGAAAGTGACTTGCGGAAGCTTCATGAGTTCGCTGTAGGCCAGATAGCGTCCGGCATAAACGGCCGCTCCGGAGAGGTCGCCGGAGAGTTTCAGATCGGTTGGTGAGTTGCGCTTGTCCTGCAACAACAGTTTTGGCGGCGCGGCCGGATTTTCTGTCGGCTTTTTCGCGTCCGCCGGCACAAATGTCAGCACAGCTGTAATCGCGAGTAGACCAGACACCCCCAAGGCTTTCATTTGGGCTATCGTATCCCGGATCACGCGACGTGCAGTAAAAATCTATGGCTCCACAGGCTCATCCTGGCACACGCTGGAGCGCAGGTAAGTGATCGCCGATCAAGCGCTAAGTGAACCTGGTTACATATTGCCGGAATTGCCTTCCTCGTGCGGCGATCCTCTATCTGCCAAGGTTGCTGGCGATCCTATATCTCCTGCTAGCCTAATCCTTGAGGGATCAGCATAACGACTGCGCTTTTTGGACTTGTGTCCACGAGTGAACATCCCCTTCCATCTCCCCTATAAGAGATTTTTATAGCCCTCCCTCTCGGGAATGAATACGAGATGAATTTTCCCGTGGTTGCACAGCAAACTGCGTTATGCTCGCTGCAAGTTTTTCACACAAGCTGGTAGTTCAAACTTAGCAGCTCCGCTCTCTCGAGTTCCGGTGTTTTTCGCCGCATTCCCATTTACGGATTTGTAGAGCGGTTATGGCCGCACGACGGCCGCGCGTTTCCTTTTACCGGATGAGGCCAAGAAGACAATGTTTAAGAGACTAGATGTATCTGCATTTATTTTCCTCCTCAGCATCTCCGTACTTACAAACTCCGGTTGGGCCCAGCAGACCCTCGGCGCCATTACCGGTGAGGTGAGTGATACGACAGGCAGCGTGCTCGCTAATACTCTGGTCACGGCGGTTGGCGATCAGACCGGCCTCACGCGTACAGCCAGGACCAATGACAGCGGCGGCTATTTGTTCTCAAATCTGCCGATTGGAACGTATGCCATCACTTTCGTGCACGAGGGGTTCGACACGCAGAGGGTGCCGTCGATCCTGGTTCAGGCCGACCGAACGGCGACCCTCAATGCGCAATTGAAAATCGGACAGGTAAGCACCTCGGTCACAGTTGAAGAGTCGCCGCTGATGAACGCCGTCGACACGACCAATGGTTACATTCTCGACAAGCAGCAGATCGATGCTGTTCCTCTTCCCACGGGAAGTTTTACCGGTCTGGCAATCCTGGCGCCGGGCGTGAATGCTGAGTTGCCGGGTGGAACTGGCGCTAACAGCGGACTGGGCAACGCGCCGATCTGGGCCAACGGTCAACGCGATACTTCAAACAGCTTTCTGATGAACGGCGTGGACGCCAGCAACCTCTTCAACGGCAAGAGCACGAGCCAGGTCGAGTCCGCGCGCGTCGTCAACAACACGGGAGTGGGAAACAGCAGCTCTTCCGGAGTAGAGCAGAGCAGCGCTTCGGTCTACCTGGCGATTGGAGAGGCATTACCTACGCCCGCGCCCGAGACTCTGCAGGAAGTGCGCGTCAATACATCGATGTACGATGCGCAGCAGGGGTCGACCAGCGGTGCACATATTGATATGAGCACAGCGTCCGGCACCAACAACTATCACGGTTCGCTCTATTTTCATCGCGGTACCGACTGGCTGAACGCCGCTCCATTCTTCTTCAATCAGGATCCGACCATCCCTGCTAATGAGAAGGTGCCGCAGTTGCACCGTTACACCGCAGGCGGCACCATAGGCGGCCCCATCCTCAGGAACAAGCTCTTCCTCTACCTCGGCTACCAGCACATGCACGTGGCCGATCAGGAAATCGGCATCTCACGGCTCACGGTACCACCCGGCCTGACCGATGACCGAAGCCCGGATGCGCTGGCTGCCGTGGCGAACGAGAACTGGAATATTCCCAATGGCACTCCGCTGATTACGGGGGCAAATATCAGCCCGGTAGCCCTCTTCCTGATGCAATATAAGCTTCCCAACGGCCAGTACATGGTGCCCTCCGCCGGGACGCATGTTCCCACCTACAGTGTGCAGGACAACGCCTCGATCCCTGGCACGGCCTACTTCATCGCCGATCAGGCGGTTGCCAATATGGACTGGAACGCGAACGCCAAGAATACCCTCTCGTTCAAGTACTACTATCAGCATGACCCTACTACTGCTCCTTACGCCTACTCGAACGTCCCCGGATTCACGCAGGAGCTGGACACCGGCAGTCAGGTAGCTTCTATCAACCACGCCATTGTTCTCAAGCCTAATCTCAGCGTGAATTGGGTCTTCGGCTTCATTCGCGAGAAAGTCTACGGCTATAACCAGCAGCCGTTCACCGCGCAGGACGTGGGCATCAACACCTTCGGCTCAAGTTACTTTCCCGGCATCAGCATCGTGGATGGTCTGGGTAACTACTCACCCAATAACCCGAATGGAGTCTATGATGCGGCACTGAACATTGGTCCCGGCTCCTTCACCCAGGCGCCGTTCACCGGTCTCTTTCAGAACCGCTTCATGCCCTCCGGCAATGCGATCTGGGTACACGGTAGACATACGATCACCTTCGGTGGCAGCTATGCCTATACCCAGCTCAATGTTCGCAATGAACGTCCCGGTAAGGGAATGATCGCGACTGCGGACTTCAACCAGTTCCTCCAGGGCAATATTTCATACCAGAACAATGACTTCACGACTACATCCCTCATGCTGGGCGATGCCAATCGTTACTACCGTTCCAACCAGGTCGGCACCTATGTCGAGGATAAGTTTCAGCTGTTGCCAACGCTCAGCCTGACGGCAGGGTTGCGCTATGACTGGAACGGCGGCCTGACCGAAAAGGAGGGGCGTATTGTCAACTTCGACCCCTCGCTCTACTCCTTCGACGGCCAGCAGATTGTTACCAACGGATTCATCGTCGCCGGCAACAACAAGCTGTTTCCCACCCCAGGCGTCAGTAACACTACACTTACGGGACGGCAGTGGGGCATCGCTCCCCGGCTCGGTTTTGCATATCAACCTGAGCAGCTTCATGGCAAGGTTGTCGTCCGCGGCGGAACGGGCCTCTACTACGACCGCGGTGAGCTCTTCACCTATCTCTCACCGGGATATGCGGCAGGAGAGGTTACGGGCGGTCCTTTTGGCGTCACCCAGGCTCCGCCGTTTGTCAATACGATCCAGTGCCCCAACTCGCCGGTGTCGGCCTGCACGCCTGACAGTTCGGGCGGGTTTACGCTCTCCAACCCCTGGGGTATTACTCCTGGGGAAGAACCAACCGGCAATCCCGCGGACATCACAAAATATCTTCCCAACCTTGCCGCGATCGAGAACGGTGCTCAGTTGTTCTCCTTTGCTACCTACAACCGTGCCAATAAGCTGCCCTACACCATCAACTACACCCTGGACGTCCAATGGCAACCGCGCAATGACCTCGCTATCGATATCGGCTACGTCGGCAATGTGGGCCGGCATGAGGTCGTTCCAGTCCCGTTCAATCAGGCCGGCATCGCCAGTCCCGGTCATCCTATCAACGGCCAGACCTACACCTACGGATACTCACTTCAGACGCAGGGTTTCTGTTACTATCCCTGCTCGCCAGCAAACCTTCCAGACGGGACTCCTTATCTCTGGACCTATGAAGGGGGAAACATCGATCTCCGCGTTCCCTATCCCGGCTATTCGGCGGAATCCGAGACGTACAAGGCGGCCGGGATCTCGGCTTATAACGCCCTTCAGGTGCACGTCGACAAGCGTATGAGGCACGGCTTCCAGGCCGGCTTCTCCTACACCTATTCCCATGGGCTCGATGAGCAAAGCGCTCTGGGTCTTTTCTACAACGGAAACAATCCGCTTGATCTGCACGGCGGCTACGCATCATCGGACTTCGACCGCACGCACGTCATCAACTTCACTTATCTCTACCAGTTTCCCCGCGCATTTCGGGAAAGTTCCTGGGCCAACAGAATCATCGACGGCTGGGCTCTGGAAGGACTGGGTATTCTCCAGAGCGGACAACCCTACAGCGTAATCGACTACACAGGCGCGGTTGGCAGTATCTACTACGGCACATCGGACGGCATCACAAATCCCATCGTTCCTCTGGCTCCTGGCTGCACCCCGAAGAAGGCCTACACCGGACACTCAGGCGCCTTTGGTACTCCTGCCTTGGACGCAAATTGCTTCACACTGCCGCTCTATACACCAGGCTCCCTGCAGGGTGGTATTCCGTCAAACGACACATTTGAAACCGGCTTCACCTCGGGCCAGCGCAATATCTTCCGTCAGGCCTGGCAGAAGCGGGCCGACATATCTCTGGTGAAGGATTTCCACATGACCGAGCGGCTGGCAGGGCGCTACACCTTCGATGTCTTCAACGTAACCAACACCAC
>DATAQX010000137.1:0-8831 GCA_036264455.1 Silvibacterium sp.
GATGGGGAAGATCAGCACGCTTTCACTTCCCTGACGCTCCGGGGTCAGCTCCACACCATGGTACAGATCGAAATAGTGCATGCCATCTTCGGCAGGAATCGACATCTGACGTCCGGACACGTCATATTCGTTGCGATTGACGATGGTCCAGAGCGTCTGGTTGCCGAGCGGCCAGCGGCTGGAGAAAACGCCATAGAGATGCATGGAATAGAACGGCTCCCAATCGGAGCTGACCAGGAATGGCGCGACTCCACGCTCGATGGTGGCCATGCGGCGCGTGGCTTCGCCATCGCGAGGCGTAATTCCATTCCAAATACCCCAGATGTTTTCCCAGCTTTCCCAACCCACGCCGTTGAAGAATGCAAATTGCAGATCGTCAGTCTTGTTGCGAGCCCAGCGATGCGAGATGTTCACCATGTGGCGGGTTTCGATCCACTTGTACTTATCCACCTGGGGCACAAACGGAAACGAATATTGTCCCCACGTCATCACATTCCAGGCCAGGGCTTCGTCGGAGGGTCCGCCTTCCGGCTCAAAGGCCAAAGTGTGCCCGGCCTGATCCGAAGCTTCGGAGAAAGCCAGCGGCACGCCATCCTGCGTATCGCCGTTAATTCCGTCGGCGTCGATCTCCTTCATGATTTCGGCAATCGCATCTGACCATGGCTTGCCCGGATCGTGCGTGCCCTGATCCCACATCATCATCGGGAACAGAACGCGCACGCCGCGACGGTGGAAGTCTTCGACCATCTGGTGCACACCAGTCAGTCCGCCCGGCATGGAACGAATCATGTCGTGCTGATTACGGTCGTCGATGCCCATGTTTGGATACGTAGGCCAGATCAGCACCGCGTCAATGCCGCCGAAGCGCTTCTCGAGATCATCGAGATAGCGGTCAACGGTGTATTTGTGCGCAACCGGATCATAAAAGTAGCGGTCCTGAACCATCATCTGCGGCTGAATGAAGCTGGACTGTGTCCACTGCAGAGCAGGCATTCGATAACGCGAGTCGCTATAGCCGGTGCGAATGCGCCGCTCCATGCGCCAGTGCGTGATGTCGTTCAGCCATTGCTGATGCGTGACGTCGGTGCAGGGAGTGTATCCGCCCTCCCAGGCGCCGCGAAGCGTCAGGCACTCCGGCGAAGGGATCTGCTGTCCATTGGGCCGGTATTTGGTATCCTGGGCCCCCGAAGAAAGAGCCATTGTTGTCAGGATCAAAAGAAGCACTGCGGCTGGCCTATATAAAACTTGTGTCCTGATCATTCGTAACTGCTCCCGTTGCAAATCTGTGATGGTGCATCTCTGGGCAAGCGTGCCCGACTCATCCGCTGCATCAGACAATTTCGCCGTTCAGCATCTGCTGTACTTCTGCCAGAGTGGGCATGGATGGTTGGGCGCCAGACCTGGTGACAGAGATCGCGGCAGCTGCAGCAGCGAATCTCGCACTCACCGCGGGCGTCGCGCCCAGCATCAGGGCAGTGGCAAACGCGCCGTTGAAGGCATCTCCTGCGGCAGTGGTGTCCACCGCGCGCACAGGGAATGCATCGATCTTCTGATGCAAGCCATTTCGGTCAGCGAGGTAGACTCCGCGTGCGCCCAGCTTCAACACAATTGCCTGCGACCCTTTTGCCAGCAGCGTCTGTGCGATCTTTCCGGGAGGATCGGAAAGATCGCCGGATGAATAAAACGCTGCTTCGGTCTCATTCGGCGTAAACCATCGCGACTGATCGATGACGGAGGAGGGGAGTTCACGGGCCGGAGCGGGGTCGAGTATCAGCGCCACACCTTCGCGAGCACAAACGTTGGCGAGATGCTCTACGGTTTCCATAGGGATTTCGAGTTGGGTAAGCACCAGGCCTGCAGCTCGAATCATGCCGAGGTTGGCGTCGATATCGGCGGGCGACAGCGCCGCGTTCGCGCCCGGCGTAGGCACGATGATGTTATCTCCGGAGGGAGAAACAATAATGACGGCAACGCCAGAGCTGCCTTCAGACGTTTGCACTGCCGATACATCGATGCCGGCACTCTGCAGATGCTCGCGCAGCTCCGTGCCAAAACTATCGCTCCCCAGCCTTCCGATCATGCTGACGGGATATCCCAGACGCGCCACCGCAACTGCCTGGTTTGCTCCCTTGCCTCCGGCGTGCGTCTGGAAATCCGTTCCCAGAACCGTCTCGCCGTTAACCGGAATGCGTTCGGCCTTGGCTACGAGATCGATATTGATGCTTCCCACCACAACGATAGGCTTGCGATTCATCATGAAAATACCTGTAGAAATATCCTCGGCTAGAAAATTGGAGCCAGCGCAACCAGCGTCAGGCCGGACAGAAACAGCACAAACATCCAGAAGAGATAGGTTTTCGCGCGTACAGGTGCGGACGCGAATTCACGCCAGATGAAAACACCCCAGGCGGCTGAAATCATGGTTGCGCCTTGGCCGATGGAATAGGAAACCGCTGGGCCCACAATCTGCGCGCGCGATGCGACGAAGTTAAACACTCCGCCGGTGCACCAGATCGCTCCACCGACGATTCCCCACACATGCCACCGGATAGGCGCTGCGGAAAATCCGCTCATGGCGACCGGCGGCTTCGCATCCAGCGGTTTACGCATAAGCAGATAATTAAATGGAATGGCGCAAAGGGCTACACCCACAACAAAATAGAAAGACACCGCATACGGACCCGGTGCACCGGGACCGCTCATCGCGCGAGATACAAACGGATAGAAGCTTCCCATCAACAGGCCTGAAACCAGACTGATGAGAACCCCGCGACGGCTCATTGCGGGATGCTCGCGCTCGCGCAGCCTGTAGGCTACGGCATCGCACACGATTGCTCCCACTACCAGCGCTATGCCCCCAAAAAGCATCCATGGGTTGCCGTTCGGCGACAAAATGTAACTGCTCACAGCGCCTACGACGAGAGCCAGTCCGATGCCAACCGGAAATGCCACCGCCAGACCCGCGATTTCGATCGCTGCTACCAAGAGCAGATTGGCGACATTGAAGATGATTCCGCCGGTCAAAGCCAGCAGCAGGTTGGAGCGCGGAATTGCTGCCATATCCTGGAAAAACGGACGGCCAGTCGCCCCAACCGTCCCCAAAGTAAGACCCCAGGCAAGCGCTGCAAGAAGCAACCCAATCACGTAATCCCAATAGAACAGCTGGAAGCGGTATCCGGGACAAAGCTTGACGGTGTTGGCCCATGATCCCCAGCAAAGCATGCTGAGGATCATGAAAGAAAGAGCAATGGCATATGTCTCCGGTTGATACAAGACTGGCTCCCTGGATGGTCTTTATTCTTTCCCAAACGATAGCTTAGAAGGCCAGTTTCAGCCCGACCTGGAGAATGCGAGCCTCACGCGCGCCGGTAGCCTGCCCGAACGGAACGTTTCCGTAATTCCCAACTCCCGCATATGGGAAGGTTGTTTGCGCTCCATTCCATTGCGTGTGATTGAAAACGTTATAGGCGTCGGCGCGGAACTGTGCGTTGACGGTATCGTGAATCGGGAAAGTCTTGGCAAGCGAGAGATCGACATTATTCTGTCCCGGACCTCGCACCGTGCCCAGTCCGGAGTTTCCACGCACTCCATTCGGAGGCAGTGTGAATTGCTGAGTATTGAACTCGTTGAAGAAATTTTTGTCTCCATGCCCGAGGTTCGGGTTGCCTTGCACAAACATCTCGTCAGTTCCCGCGAAATCTGCTGCCGATGTCTCGACATTCGAAACGGTCAGCGCGTCTCCCGATTCAATGGTTCCGATTCCCGAGATTCGCCAGCCCGCAAACGGAATCCTTGCCCATGCCGACCATGCCTGTCCATAGACCGGTTCCCAGATCCCGCTATAGACGAAGCGATGACGATGAGAAAGAGTTGACTCGCCCCGGTTAAACAAATTGGGGTACTGGAAGCCTGAAGCGCCTCCTTGCCCATTCGCCGCGAGATTGTTGATCAAAGGAAAGTCCGAAACTGTCTTTCCGAATGTGTAGTTGCTCATGAATTGAAAGCCATGACCAAACACATGCTGGTATTGCACAATGCCGGCGTTGTAGTGCGAGTTCAGTGTCGGCCGCTGCACATAGATGTCGCTGAATCGTCCGGCATTATTAGGACGCGCATCATTAAATGCATTGGTGGTGGCCCAGCCCGTGGCATAGGGCGGCAGATTGACATTGATGTAGTTTGATCCCCTCCGTCCCTGTGCACCGATGTAAGACAGCGTGAATGAATCGTGCGCGCCGACCTGCTGCTGAATGTCGAGCATGTAGCGCTGATAGTACGGTAGACTCGTGGATTTTTGATCGTAGTAATAGATCGCCTGCTCCACGCCATCGCCGAAGTATCCCTCACCTGGACCGGTACTCACCGGATATTCTCCCGGCTGCAGGTTTGGCGACGTTTGAAAGATTTGCGAAAGCTGGAGAGCCGGGGTATCGCTCGGCACTCCCATGGTGACATTGGATATTTCATCGCCGATGAAATATCCCGGTACGCCATTGAGGGCATTGCCGATCGCTCCGGAGATCTGTGTTGCACCGACGTCATAGAAGATGCCGTAGCCGCCCCGGATTACCATCCGCGGGTTAGGGCTGTAGGAAGCGCTCAGACGCGGCGCGAAGGCGAGCTTGGGTGCGGAGAGGAAATGCTGAGGCACTCCAGATGCGATGCCGGGCAGCTTGAGAATACCGCCATCGCTCGTGGAGTTGTAGATTGCACAGCATAGATTGTTTCGGGCATAGAGCGGGATATTCAGGTCGTAGCGCAGGCCCGCGGAGATTGTCAGCTTCGGGCTCGCTTGAAATTTGTCGTTCACATAGAAGCCCCAGTATGGAAAGACAACGTTCAGCTCCGGCGCCGTTGCGTTACCGCCGACAAAGTTATATCGCTGATGAATGACCTGCGGCAGCCCCATGACCAGGTCAGCCATTCCATCACCGCCATCGTAGTTCTGGTTATAGCCACCTGAACTGAACTCCTGCCGCGGAAAACCGCTGTTGTATGATCCTTCTCCAAAGGTCACAAATCGGATGAAATCCCAGTCGTATTCGCCCTTCCTGAAGTAGTTCAGCCCCGCGGCGATCGTGTGACGGCCGTGTACCCAGTCCACATTGTTTGAGATTTGAAAGGTCTGGTTCTCCGCGCGAAATACTTCGTTGAAACCCGGACTGGCATAGTTGTACACGTTCATGGCAAGTACACCGTGCGTCAATCCCGATCCGGTGTTCTGAAAAGCCTTGTTAAACGGATTGCTGTCGCTGTTCATGTAGCCGATCTCGCTGGGCGTAAGCGTCTGCAATGCGCCATTTCCGATTCCGAAGATGAATTCATTCGTCAGATTCGGCGAAAAGACGTGCGCATAATTGACCGTCACCAGATAAGCTCGATCGTCTACATCTGAAATGTAAAGCTGCGATGGGGGCACGTTTCCGGAGTTACTATTCGTTCCGTGCGATTGCGACCATGTCACGAAGATGTTGTCTCGTGACGTGATCCGGGCGTCGAAGCGGCTGTCCCAGTGGTAGACCGAAAAACCCAGGTCCTGAGTTGTCGCATAGTTTGGCAGATAGCTCGGCGTGTTCGATACGTTTGGTTGCGGATAAATGCTTAACAATGACGCGGAGTTGGGATCCAGGAGAGGAGCCCCATTGGGCCGGGTAGCCAGATCGAGGCGATTATTGGGAATGATTGGCCTTGTACTGTACCCATTGGAATCGTAGGTGGTGAAGAACGGATTGTAGAGCTGCAAAGGACTTGGTCCAGTCAGCAGTTCACTGAAATCTCCCGTGCGCTCTGCAGCCGAGGGCACCGAAGCATATACGGGTTGGGATCCGTCACCCTCAATAAAGTTTTCATAGTTGGCGAAAAAGAATGCCTTGTCTTTCAGAAAGGTAAGCACTTTGGGGATATAAATCGGACCACCCACTCCACCGCCAAACTGGTTACGGCGCAGTGTTGGCTTAATTGCGGGTGTCCCCAATACAAGCTCCGACTCGGCCTTGTCGAAAGGATTTACCGCGTTCATGGCGTCGTTTTCGATAAACCAATAGGCATGGCCGTGAAATGCACTCGTACCGGCTTTCGTTTGCATGGTCAGCGTCGAAATATCGTGCCCATTCACGGCCGAGAAATCCGCCACCTGGATCGTCCCCTCAGCCAGAGCCTCGACAGACGGCTCATAGCTGATGCTGCCCTCATAGTTATCGGTTATGTTCACCCCGTTGACGTAGAATCCGTTGTAACGTGCCCCCTCTATGAGTCCGCCGGTGGTAAAGAAAACACCGCCGGAGGCGAACTGCGCGCCGACTGAATACGTTCCCCCCGGGTTGACATTCAGTTGCGGTGTTGTGGCTACGCCAGGCACCAGTGCGGCTACAGCGGTAAAGTTGCGCCCATTCAACGGCAGTTGCTCAATCTGGCGCTCCGAGACGTTCGTGGAAAGATCCGCCTGACCGGTCTCCAGAGTTACTGTGCCGCTGGTAACGGTGACGGACTGCGCAACAGAGCCCGGATTCAGCGTGAAGTCGTAGCGTGTGCTGCGCGCAATGTTCACCGTAATGGCTTGAGATTTTGCAGTTGCGAATCCCTGCTGCTCAGCGCTTATCACATACTGGCCGGCGGACAGATCGCTGAATCTGAAATGCCCTGTCCCGTCGGTAACGGCCTGCCGGGTCTGGTTCTGAGCGAGATCGATAAGGGTTAGATTGGCGCCCACAATCGCAGCGCCGGAATTGTCGAATACAAACCCTTCTATACTGCCGCGCTGCGCGAACTGCGCCCAGCCGGAAGGCATTGCTGTCAGCACAAAACAAACCATTGCCAGGCAAACGCAAATATTTCGGTTCAAAGGGTCCCCCACAGCAAGACTGCTTTTTGAAAGGTTTCAAATTAACGTCGCTATTTCTACATAGCCTGAGGTACGATTGTCAACTGAGATTTTTTTGCCAACTACAATTCCCTCTGCTTGGCGCAGTCTGCACTTCACCGTGACCTTGCTTTATACGGGCGTAAACAGAATGAACGCCTGCCAGTACCATGGCAGATTTGTTTCTTGTAAAAAAGAACCATCAGACAAATCTCATCCGTCATAGTTGAATGCTTTCAGACAAACGGACCATTCATTCACATGTAGCATGGCGATACTCGCAAGGCTGAAAATCAAAAGCACGGTTGAAGACGAATCATATGCCACCAAATATGAAACAGATTGCGGGCATGGCGGGAGTGTCGCTTGGGACTGTCTCCCATGTCCTGAATGACTCTGCTCGAGTCCGGGAGCCGCTTCGCCGTCGTGTTCTGGAAGCAGTGGAAGCTCTCGGTTACCAGCCCAGCCAGCTTGCGCGGGGACTTCGCCGCGACAAAACGAACATGATCGGGATGGTGATTCCCGATGTGACGAATCCATTCTTCCCGGCGGTTGTCCGTGGAGTGGAAGATTTAGCATTTTCAAATGGCTATCGACTTATTCTGTGCAACACAGACAACGACCACGCCAAGGAGCTGGCCCACCTCAACGAACTGCGGACGTACCTGCCATCCGGCCTGATTGTCATCCCCTCAAGTTTTAGCGACCTGACTGTGCAGGCAGAACGTTACCGCAGGGCTGGAACGGCAGTCGTTTGCGTCGATCGTCTGCCGAAGAGTTGGAATGGCGACAGCGTAACCGTGGCAAATGAGGAGGGAGCGTACGCTGCAACCCGGCATTTGCTCAAGGTAGGACACCGCCGCCTGGCTGCCATTATCGGCCCTCTGCATCTGACAAATGCACAGGAAAGAATCGCCGGCTTTCGCCGCGCTCTCACAAGCGTAAAACTACGGGTTGACCCTGAGTTTATCCAGGAGACGAATTTCGATCGTTCGGGCGGTCACGCGAAGGCGCGGCTGATCCTTAAAATGCTGCCCCGCCCTACCGCCATCTTTGCCGGCAACGACATGATCGCCCTCGGCGTGATCCAGGCAATTCGGGAACTTGGCCTGAATTGCCCAGGAGACGTTTCTGTCATTGGGTTTGACGATCTGGATTTTGCTGAACTTACGAGTCCCTCACTCTCGTCCGTCTCTCAGTCGGGATATCAGCTCGGCGCAACAGCAGCACGCATTCTGCTGGATCGAATGACGGGCGATGAGAGTCAGCCAAAACAGCTTGTTCTCGAAACACAGCTAAAGATACGTGAGTCAGTTGCACCGCCGAAGAACAACAGCGCGTCCGGAATAGCGGGCGCCGACTTGCGTAAGAGGAATCGCGTCCGTACAGGTTGATAAAACAAATGGACGAGTCAGATTGCTTGCGACGTTGCGGATGAGGCAATTCTGTATCTCGATATCTTGCTGCGCTTTTACGCAGGTTTCATCCGTCGGTATCGCTTCCTTCACTTTTAGGGTGTATTATTCGTTAAAATTTGTCGTGCCCCCAGGCCGATGTAATGCTTACCATCATCGTTCCGCTGACAGCACCCGACGGCGACCAGACAAGTACGGGTTTCTCATCCTGTGAGGCGAAACGGACTCCAACAACTCTCCTGGAGGGTGGCGATTGGACGAAGGTCCAATTGCCACGCCGGATAGAGATTTTTATAGTTACCGCTACTTCAACTCAGCGCACCAAGCTGCGCCGTGCGAGTGGTCTTCGAAGGCTGACTTATCCATAGTTAAGAGTTTGCGGTATCTGTTGACAGTTCTGCGAGCGCCCGCAGCAGCGTTGTCGGAAAGAAGGCACCGTATGGCTGAGCAATCCAGTACTCCACGCAGCATTAAAGAACCATCGTTTGCGGATGCGATCATTCCGGTGGTTGCCCTTATAGGCCTGGTCGCGGCGGGTGTCTATCTGTTTGGATTGG
>DATAQX010000069.1:0-5153 GCA_036264455.1 Silvibacterium sp.
GAAGGCCGCTCCGATGGCCTGGTGGCCGAGACAAACGCCAAGGATCGGGACCTTGCCGGCGAATCGCTGGATGAGATCGATGCTGATGCCGGCCTCCTGAGGAGTGCAGGGCCCGGGCGAAAGCAGGATGCGCTCGGGGGCCAAAGCTTCCACCTCGTCCACGGTTAATTCATCGTTGCGGCGGATGATCATCTCCGCACCCAACTCGCCCATGTATTGCACGAGGTTGTAGGTGAAGGAATCGTAGTTATCGAGGACGAAGACCATACGCTGATTCTAGTGTAACGCTCCATATGATCGGGGGACGCTCGAGATTCAGTTCCGTGCGCGCTCGATCGCCCGCACCACGGCGCGCGCTTTGTTGACACTTTCTTCGTACTCACTTTCGGGAACAGAGTCGGCCACGATGCCTGCTCCAGCCTGGATGTGGCCCTGCTTGCCCCGCATCAGCAGCGTGCGAATGGCGATGCAGGAGGTCAGATTGCCGGAGAAGTCGGCGTACAGCACGCTGCCGCCGTAGATGCCGCGACGAGTGGGCTCCATCTCTTCGATGATCTCCATGGCGCGAATCTTCGGCGCGCCGCTTAGTGTTCCGGCGGGGAAGCAGGCGCGAAAAGCATCCACGGGCGTGAGATCTTTGCGCAGCTTGCCTTCGATCGAGCTCACCAGGTGCATGACGTGCGAGTAGCGCTCGACGAACATTAGGTCCTTGACCTTGACTGACCCGTACTCGCTGACGCGGCCCACGTCGTTGCGGCCGAGATCGACGAGCATCACGTGCTCGGCGCGCTCCTTCTCGTCATGCAGTAATTCGTCTTCGATACGCAGGTCTTCTTCTTCGCTGTTTGAGCGCGGGCGTGTTCCGGCGATGGGACGATATTCCACGCGCTGGCCCTGCACGCGGACGAGAAGCTCAGGAGACGAGCCGACGATATGGGTGGGTTCGATCTTTTGGCCGCGGCGGGGTTTATCCAGCCCGAAGCGCAGGAAGTACATGTACGGCGATGGATTCACAATGCGCAGTGCGCGGTAGACGGAGAAGGGCTCCACTCCGGGCTCGACGTCGAAACGTTGAGAGAGCACGACCTGAAAGACGTCTCCGGCAGCGATGTATTCCTTTGCGCGTTCGATTGCCTTGAGGAAATCCTTCTTCCTCGTCTTCGATTCGATCCTGAGCTTGCCAGCAGCCCGTTTCGGCTTTGCTGACGGCAGCGGACGCGCCAGCCGCTTCGCGAGTCGATTCAACCTGCGCAGCGCGTCGTCATATGCTGCCTGAGGTTTTTGTTTGCGAACATCGGCCGTAACAATGAGGAGAATTTCTTTTTTGACGTGATCGAAGGCCAGCACCTCATCGAAGAACATCAGACAGGCGTCAGGCATGCCCAGGTCATCTTTCGTCTGTTCAGGCAGGCGCTCAATCTGGCGGACTACGTCGTAGGCGAAGAAGCCGACGGCTCCAGCCGTGAAGGGAGGCAACCCAGCGACGCGCGCGGGAGTGTGACCTTCGAGTACTTCCTTCCAAAACCCGAAAATATCGCCTTCAGTTTGGCGCGTTTTGCCATTTTCGGTAATTTCGATGGCTTTGCCCCGCGAGATCATCTTGCGATACGGCCGAATGCCGATGAATGTATAGCGGCCGACATTTTCGCCGCCTTCGACCGACTCGAGCATGAAGCACTCAGGTTCATCGGCCGCCAGGCGCAGGAATGCGGTCACCGGAGTCTCTACGTCGGCCGTGAGCGGCCGGTAAAGAGGCACCAGCGTGTGGGTGCGCGCCAGCCGCAGGAATTCTGCGCGGGCGGGAAAAGTGGTGGCTTCAGATTGCATGGTCAAGGCAATGGTAAACCGCAATCGCAAACATGCAGCGCGAAGTGACGCACGGTGTAGGATTCGAGGAGAAAGGCAAAGCTGCGAAGCTTTCTGTCTATCCCCATTTAGCACCATCCAAGGTAACCCCTACGGATGCTGTCAAGTCTTGCGAGGCGCTATTTTCGAAGCCTATACTCGATGAGTTTGGGCAGAATTGGATTTTGTTCAAGGGGACCTTGGCGCAATTTTGCGCAGACTTACGGCCGGGCCTTGGTACGACCTTGAAGAACGGACGCATCCGACCAATGAGGACCGGCAGATGCGTACGAGATCCGCTGCACGGGAGTCGCGATTCAAGGAAGTCATCCCGGTAGCGGAAGATCGGTCCCAGGAGTAAAGGAATTTTATGGCAACCATCTCACTCGAGCAGGAAATCAATCCCTGGGAAGCCCAGGCTGCTCGGTTCGACTTTGCAGCGCGCAAACTTAACCTTGATGAAGGTCTGTGGCGTGTGCTGCGTTACCCCTCGCGCGAAATCATTGTGCATTTCCCGGTTTCTATGGACAACGGCCGCATTGAAGTGTTCACCGGTTTTCGGGTGCAGCATTCTGTTGCACGCGGTCCGGGCAAAGGCGGCATCCGCTACACGCCCGATGTTTCACTCGACGAAGTGCGAGCGCTGGCCAGCTGGATGACCTGGAAGTGCGCCGTCGTCAATATCCCCTTTGGCGGAGCCAAGGGCGGAGTGATCTGCGATCCGAAGAAGATGTCGATGGGCGAACTGGAGCGCATGACCCGTCGCTATACCGCTGAAATTATCGAATTTATCGGGCCGGAAAAGGATGTTCCCGCGCCTGATGTGAACACTAATGAGCAGGTGATGGCGTGGATCATGGATACCTATTCCATGCACATGCGCCAGACGGTCACCAGCGTAGTCACCGGCAAGCCACTCAACATTGGCGGATCGCGCGGCCGGCGCGAGGCAACAGGCCGCGGCGTCAGCGTTGTTTGCGACGAGGCTCTCAAGCATCTGCACATGCGGCGAGACGGGTGCCGGGTTATCATTCAGGGCTTTGGCAATGTCGGCTCCAATGCCGCCAAGCTCATGGAGGATAAGGGTTATAAGATCGTCGGCGTTGCCGAATACGACGGCGGTCTCTACAACCCCAATGGCATCGACACCTGTTCGCTCATCGAGTATCGCCAACGCAATGGCTCGGTGCTGGGCTTCAGGGGGGCAGAAGCATACGATCCAATCGAGCTGCTCACTACCGACTGTGAGATTCTCATTCCCGCAGCGACCGAAAACGTCATCACCAGCCGCAATGCCGAGCGTATTCAGGCGCGCATTGTCTGCGAAGGCGCCAATGGACCCACCACCGCCGTCGCTGATGAAATTCTCGCCGATAAACGTGTCTTTATCATTCCGGATATCCTGGCCAACGCAGGCGGAGTGACCGCCTCCTACTTCGAGTGGGTGCAGGACCGCCAGGGCTACTTCTGGAAGGAATCCATCGTCAACGAACAGCTGGACAGCATCCTGGCCGAGAGCTTTGATGATGTAGTCCGTTATTCTGAAGCCCATAACGTAAACAACAGGATCGCCGCCTACATGCTGGCGATTGACCGGGTGGCCTTCACCATCAAGCAGCGCGGTATTTACGCCTGAAAATGCAGAGTGGGCCAGTCTATGGCCCACTCTGCGGCCCTCTCCTTCCCGTGTCAAAGTCATTTTCTTTTGAATTCTGTGATGTCTCCGGGGGCAAACGCAATCCTTGCTGGTGCATAATGGCCATAAGCCCCTGACCGTCTGCCCACATCGTTCGGGGAGCCCTCTGAGCCCGCCGAGCAAAGCCGTGAATCTGCCCAACTCCATCACGATGATCCGCATCTTCGCGGTGCCGGTCCTTATCTGGATGCTCTCGCCGCACTTTCCGCACGGCGGCTGGCACGGCGAACAGGAAATTGTTGCATCGCTCTTCTTCATCCTGGTTTCGATCAGCGACGGGGTCGACGGCTATCTTGCCCGCCACAGAGGCCAGATAACGACCATGGGTACGCTGCTCGATCCGTTGGCTGACAAGCTGCTGATCACTGCGGCCTACATCGCGCTGGTACAGTTCAACCCTCACGTCGTCAAGCCGTGGATTGCTGTCGTGGTGATTGGCAGGGAGTTTCTCGTCAGCGGCCTGCGTTCGATTGCATCCGCTGAGGGTTTTACTATCGAGGCCAGCGATCTGGGCAAGCTGAAGACCGTTATTCAGATTGTTTCTGTCGTGGCTGCCATTCTGGCGCATGGCTGGTACGAGTGGCGTTTCGGATGGTTCATCATGCCCGTCGACCTGATCGCCGTGGTCGGCATCTACTGGATGGCATTGGTGTCCACCATTTCGGCGATCGATTACTTCGTCGGCTTCTGGCGCAAGATCGAGCACGCCTCGAGCGGACGCCGCAGACGCGAAAATAACTTTGTCCTCTCCCGCCGCAAGAAGGACGTACCTGCAGCCAACAAAATCTAAGCCGGATTTTGCTGCTTCTACTTCGCTTTCAGCTCGATGGTCCCAGCCTCTAGGGTCTTTCCCACGGCAATGGGATGAAATTCCATATCATCCGGAATTTTTGCGGCCAGCGGCTTTTCTAGCAGAATCACCGCCGGCGATCGGCCTACAAAATTCCGCAAAGGCTCAGGATCGGCGTAGCGGCGCGCCTGATCCAGAGTGTCGGGAGATTGCGCCAGATACACCTGCTGCAACGGCCGGCGTACGGTGAACAGCAGGGATGGCAGCGGCGCGATCACATCCTCCTGCCACAACAGCACGGGTCCGAAAGCGCTGTCAGCGGCATCCGAGTGAAGCGCTGAAAGCAGCAGAGTTTCGGCCTCCCGATCGGTGTGCAGCACGGTCCCGCTGGCGCTCCTGGTTGTGGTCAAACTCTGTCGTAAGGGCTTCGTAGCCATAGATGCAACGCCGAGGGCTACGAGAGTTGCGAGACATGCTGACCACACGAATCTGCGGCTGCGGTTTTCAAGCGTCGCGGCCAGCCAGTCTCCCGTGAGCAGCGCCAGAGCCGGATATGCCGGAAAGATATATTTAGGGCTTCGTGTCGCCACAGCGGAAAAAAAGATCAACACCACGGCAGCGAAGGCTAGCCACTCGCGTAATTCACTCCGTCGCGCCTGCCACCACAGGGCAAACGGAAAAAGTACGAGCCATGGTGAGGTGTACGCCGCCAGGACCTTCAGGTAATACCACCAGGGAGTAACATGGCCTTCCATCTGGGTTGTGGCTCGCGTGATTACGTGTAACCCCAGGTACTCGCGCAGAAATCCGCTACCAAATATA
>DATAQX010000082.1:0-10065 GCA_036264455.1 Silvibacterium sp.
CCGATCTGGTTGTTGGCGGTGTCTCCGAAGTTGAAGCCTTCGCCGTATAGGTAGATTTTGGATCCGTCGACGCCGTCCTTTTCAGGCGTGAGCGCGGCGAGGGCCTGCTGGATGTGTTGCATGTTGTAGAGGAAGTGGAAGCTCATGATGTCGAAACGGAAGCCATCGATTTTGTATTCGGTGGCGTTGAGCACGAGGGTGTCGATCATGAGCTTTTCCATCATGCGGTGCTCGCTGGCTGTGTCGGGGCAGCAGGAGCCTTCTTCGAGGTTGCCGTTGGCGTCGAGGCGATGGTAGTAGTTCGGCACCACTTCATCGAGGTTGGAGTTGGGGCCTTCGCCTGCGGCGTTAGTGTGATTGAAGACGACGTCCTGCACGACGCGCAGGCCGGCGTGGTGAATGCCCTAGACCATGGTGCGGTATTCGCGGACTCGATTGTCGGGGTTGATGGCGTAGCTGCCCTCGGGCGTCATGTAGTGGACCGGGTCGTATCCCCAGTTGTAGGCATCGCTGCTCTGGATCGCGGCGACGGCGGCCTGCTGCTGGGTGCCGTCGGGCGGAAATCCGGAGAGGTCGCCGGTGAACTTCCAGGTGGTCTTGTCTTCGTTGATGCTGGCGATGTGGAAGGAGGGGAGGATGTGGACGGCTTTGAGTCCGCTGCTGGCAAGAGAGCGGAGATGCTTCATGCCGTCGGAATTCTGGTCGGTGAAGGCTGCATAGAATCCACGGTGCGCGGCGGGGACGGTGAGGTCATTCACACTGAAGTCGCGGATGTGGAGCTCGTAGAGGCTGAGATCGCTGAAAGTGCGCAGCGGTGGAGAATTGTCTTCGTCCCAGCCGGAGGGTTTGGTCTCGCCGGAATCGAGATCGGTGATGCGGCTCTTGATGCCGTTCAGCGCAATGTCGATGGAATAGGGGTCGGTGGTGAGATTGGTGTCGACAGCGGAGTCAGATCCGACCCACACCTTCACGCTGTAGAGATAGTACTTGTCGCGCCAGTTGGGCAGGCCGCGAGCCACCCAGACTCCGTTGTGGTTGTGCATGGGGATGACGGCGGAGGGTGCGGTGTCGGCCGCGCGGTCGAAAATGTCGAGCGAGACGCCTTGCGCCGTGGGAGCCCAGACCTTGATCTTGACGGCGCAATTGTCGTCATCGGCCCAGTCACGCCATCCGTGCTGATCGTCGTGGTGAAAGACGACGCCGAGCCGGCCCGGGTAGTAGTACAGGTCGTCGAGGACGCCGGCGAACTGGATGCCGGTGGCGTAGGTGAGTGCTCCGCTCGAGTTGACGCCTGAAAAGGCAAGCTGGCCGGTGAGGGCGGTCTGGATCTGCGAGAGCTGGGTGTTCGCGGGCAGCTGCAGGACGGTATAGTTCGCGAGCTGCGGGTAGCGGAGGAGCTCGTCGGGAGTGAGGCTGCCGCCGGTGGCGAGCGGGATGTTGGTGCCGCCGGTGATGCCGGTGGGAGTGACGGAGAGGCCTCCGGTGAGGCTGTAGCTGAGGGTGTAGGTGTCGCCGGTCTGGGCGAACTGCGGCTGGATGGCGACGCGCTGGCGATCGAGCCAGTAGGCCTGCTCAACGTTGAGAAGGCTGGCGAGGATTTCTTCCGGGGTGGGGACGGTGGTGAAGACGGTGGCGTTGCCGGAGATCACCCACGCCTGGGTGAAGGCGCCGACATTCAGGTGCATGTCAGGGCCGGGATCTTTTACTCCGGTGGACGTGTTGTGGACGATGAATCCGAGGTCGTGGGGGCTGGCGATGAGCTTAATGTCGAAATATGCGCCGTAGGAGTCGGTGCTGGTGACGAAAGTCAGGCCGTCGTTGTAGTCGCCGGTGTATTCCGCGGTGTCGTTGAAGGCGTAGACGGACCAGTTGGAGTAATTGCCGTCGGGGCGGAAGTAGTGGATGCGGGCGTAGCCGGGCAATAGGGCGTTGGGGTTGTTGACGTCGATGGCTTCGTTGTAAAGCTTGCCAATGCCGGAGTAGGCCCAGAACTCGTTGCCCATGGTGGAGGGGTCGACGAATTCGTTGGGGCCGGGATCTTTGACGTCGGTGGCGCAGCCTGCAGTGGGCATGTGAATGATAAGGCCGACGTTCTGCGCAGTCGCGGTGACGCCTACGTCGAAGTAAGCGCCGTAGGCGTCGGTTCCGGTGACCTGCACGGGGCCGCCGCAGTAGTTGCCGGTGTCTTCGGTGGTGTCGTAGAAGGCGTAGACGGTCCAGCCGCTGTAGACGCCGTCGGGCCGGTGGTAGTGGATGCGGATGTGATTGGCCGGAATCGGCGGATCGGCTTGCGCCAGCGCAGAGATGCCCGCAAAGAGCGTCAGCAGGGCAATGATGAGCGTGGAAGCGAAGAGGTACGTGCGTACTCGTGTGGTGGGTTTCATCTGTCGGCGGCTCCAGAACAGCGATTTGTAACTCGCTCAGTTAGCGGAGATCTCAGCATTCGCATCCGGACGTCCCCGCATGCGCCAGACATCCTATTCGGACGGTCTACCGTCTGTCCAGCCGAGATGTCGTGTGGCAGTCAGTCACTTCTGTGAAGTCCAAAGTTGATACACTGACGCGTGTCCGCCCCAAACCTGATGAAACCAGCTCCCGAACGCCGGCTTGTCCCTTTGTGGGCCGTCTTCCTGGCAATCTTTTTTGCAGTAGTTCTGGCCCATTGGCCGCTGCTGCGGCTGCCTTACTACTGGGACGAAGCAGGCTACTACATCCCCGCCGCCTATGACTTCTTCCGGAGCGGTTCCCTTATCCCGTTCTCAACGCTTTCGAACGCCCACCCCCCTGTGCCATCCATCTATCTTGCCGGCGTCTGGAAAATCTTCGGTTTTTCGCCTTTGGTAACACGAGTGGCGATGAGTCTGGTTGCGTCCCTGACGTTAACGGCGACCTGGGAGCTCGCGCTTCTCACTACTGGCAGACAATCGATTGCTGTAGCCAGCGTTGCATTGACCGCGATCTATCCGGTGTTCTTCGCGCAAAGCTCGCTCGCGCATGCCGATCTATTCTCCGCTGCGGCGACTCTTTGGGCCATTGTCTTTCTGCTGAAAGCGGAATCCCGCTTGTGGCTCGTTGTCGTCTGTTTCTCATTGGCGGCGCTGTCAAAAGAAACGGCCATTGTCACTCCGCTTGCCCTCGCGATTTGGGAAGCGTGGCTTGGTATAAGATCCCGCGCTCCAAAACATTTCGTCCGGGCAGCGCTGCTCTGCCTGCCTGTCCTGCCGCTTGCACTCTGGTATCTCTACCACTGGCATCGCACGGGCTTTTTCTTCGGCAACCCGGAATACCTGCGCTACAACGCCACGGCTACGCTCACACCTCTGCGTGTGTTGGTCGCATTTGCACATCGCGTGCTGCATATCACCGCGCACATGAATCTTTTTGTGCCGGTACTCCTGATGTTCGCCTGCATGTTGTTGCCCCCACTTAAGGAAGAAGACGGAACCGTGCGTCCGCGGATCGCGCCAGAAGATCAGGCTCTTTTCTATGTTGTGATCCTGGCGAATCTCATCTTCTTTTCGATTCTGGGAGGCGCGCTGCTTACCCGGTATTTATTGCCGCTGTATCCGCTGGTGATCCTGTTATGCGTGAACACCTTCCGCAGGCGCTTTCGACAATGGCCGGCGCTGGTCGCCCTGAGCGCAGCAGGATTCGTTGCCGGATTGTTTGTGAATCCACCCTATCGCTTCGCGCCGGAAGACAATCTTGCCTATCGCGACGTGATTCGCCTGCATCAATCGGCCATTGCGCAAATCCTTGAGCATTACCCGCATTCCATCGTACTGACGGCGTGGCCAGTGACCGATGAGCTCTCCAAACCAGAGTTGGGCTACGTGGAACAGCCCATCCCGGTCGCTGCCATTGATAATTTTTCGTTTTCACAGATACAAAAAGCTGCACAACTCACGCAGCCCTATACCGCTGGTCTGATCTTCTCCACTAAATATGACCCGCCGCATCTACCCTTTAGTCTTGGCCGCCGAAATGAAGCCCTCGACACGCGCTTCTTCGACTTCCACCACGACCTCGCGCCCGGTACAATCGCCCGGCTGCTGGACGGTGTCGTCACCTGGCAGGAACAGCGCAAGGGACAGTGGGCTGCCGTGCTGCATTTTGATCGCCCGCAGGAGGCTAAACTGCTCTACCGCTGAATCACGATGGGCCCGCCAACTATAATCAGGCTAGTGGGATTTATGTTTCGATTTCGATTGCTTTTACTGATGTCGCTTGTCCTTTTCTCCGGAATTGCGATCGCTCAGCCATCCTCGCCCAACCCGTCCCCTGATCCCACTGATCCGCAGCGACATGGACGACTGCTGCTGGTGCTGCCCTTTGAGAATCACACCTCGCAGCCAAACCTGGACTGGATCGGAGAAGCTGCCGCCGACATCCTGAATCGCCGCATGGAAGCAGCCGGTTTTTTGACTATCAGCCGCGGTGACCGCCTGTATGCACTCGATCGCCTCGGACTCCCGCAGTCATTCCAGCCATCGCGCGCCACCACCATTCGCATTGCTCAAACGCTGGATGCTGATTCCGTGATCCTCGGTTCTTATACCGTCACTGGCGACCGGCTCACGGCAATGGCTCAGATTCTGGATGTCAAAGCGCTGAAGCTGAGCGCGCCCCTCCAGCAGGAGGCTGATCTCAATGGCCTGCTTGGCATCCTCAACAACCTTGCCTGGCGCGTCGCCCGGCAGCTTAACCCCTCCTACTCGGTAGCCGAGCAGACCTTTCTCGCCGCCGATGCGCCTTTGCGGGTTGACGCCTTTGAGAATTACATTCGCGGCACGATCGCCGAAGCGCCGGCGGAACGAGTCGTACACCTGAAAGAGGCGGTCCGCCTCACTCCTACCTTTACCCCGGCATGGATCGCCCTGGGCAAGGCATATTTTGCGAATCAGGATTATGACGCAGCGGCCGCGACCTTCGGCCGACTGTCGAAAGACGACCCCAAAGCGCTTGAAGCCGATTTCTATCGTGGATTGGCCTTCTTCTATACGGCAAATTACATGAAAGCCGAGGACGCGTTCGCCTTTGTGAGCATGCGCCTGCCATTGCCCGAAGTCGTCAACAACCAGGCGGTTGCCGCCAGCCGCCGTGGACGAGACGGCATTCCCCTCTTTCAGCAAGCTACAGCCGCGGATCCCAAAGATCCTGACTATCACTTCAACCTTGCCGTCGCTCTGCGTCGCCGCAACGACGTGCCGGGGGCAATACGAGAGATTGATCAGACGCTGAAGCTTCGGCCGCAAGATACTGAAGCACAGACCTTTGCGAATGCCCTCAAGAACCCCGGATCGGTGAAGGAGAATCCCGATCGGGGCAAGGCCATCCCGGACGATACGTTGCCACTGGAGCGCATCAAGCGTTCCTATGACGAAACAGGCTTCCGCCAGGCGGCGTTTGAACTGGAGCAGGTGCAGTCGATGCGGCTGGCGTCGCTGCCTCCGGCAGAGCGAGCCTCGGCTCTGGTGAACGAGGGAAATCAGTTTATGAGCAGCGGTCTCACGCTCGAAGCTGAGCGTGAATTCCAATTGGCACTTCAGGCCAATCCCTCGTCCGCGCTTGCACACGCAGGTTTGGCTCAGGTTCGCGAGCATAGCGGCGATGCAAACGCCGCACGCCAGGAAGCGCAGAAGTCTTTAGCCCTCTCGCCGAATGTGCCTGCGCACCTGATCCTGGCGCGACTCGACCTTGCAACGAACCAGCTCGTCGAGGCCTCCAACGAGGTAGGTCATGCGTTGAAGCTGGAACCTGCAAATGCAAATGCGCGCGGCATGAAGCTGGCGCTAGAATCACGAGGACAGCAGGTTCCATGAGACGGAGTGTCCACAGATCGGTGATTTGGCTGGTTGCCGCAGTCGCCGGGTTTGTGGCTCTCACTGCGTTTTCACAAGCTTCCCCAGAGGCGCCAAAACCAGGCTCGCCGCAGGTTGTAGTTCTCCACCTGAACGATACGATTCAACCGATCAGTGAGGAATATCTGACGCGCGGTCTGGCTCTCGCCGCAGAGATTCACGCCAGCGCGGTCCTCATTGAGCTGAATACGCCGGGGGGATTACTCGACTCAACCCGCTCGATGGTGGGGAAGATCCTTTCGTCGCCGGTGCCGGTCATTGTCTATGTGGCGCCATCCGGCAGCCGCGCCGGTTCCGCCGGCTTCTTCCTGCTGCAAGCTGCGGATATCGCCGCCATGGCTCCAGGGACCAATGCCGGGGCTGCGCATCCCGTGATCGAAGGCGGGCAGATGGATGCCCTGATGAAGCAGAAGCTGGAGAACGACACGACCGCGTTTCTGCGATCCTATGTCTCACTGCGCAACCGCAATACGAGTGCCGCCCAGGATGCCGTGCTCAACTCCAAGTCCTTCACGGAGCGCGAAGCCGAAGAGCTTCATCTTATCGACATTATTGCAGCGAGTGACCGCGCGCTGCTCGACGCGCTGGATGGTCGCTCCATCAAGCGCTTTGACGGCAACACCGTCACGCTTCACACCCGCAATGCTGAACTGGTTTCGCTTGAGCCAACCCTGCGCGAACGGCTCCTCGACCGTCTGATGAACCCGAATTTCGCGGTACTGATCCTCGTCCTCGGGGGTCTGCTGATTTACCTCGAGTTCAACTCTCCCGGAACTATCGTTCCCGGTGCGCTGGGAACTCTGCTGGTGCTGACCGCGCTCTTCGCTCTGAATATGCTGCCCGTTCGCTATACGGCGCTGATGTTGCTCATCGCCGCATTTACGCTCTTGCTGCTCGAGGCCAAATTTCCGAGTCACGGCGTGCTTGCCATCGCAGGTATCGTCGCGCTTATCTTTGGGACGCTCACACTGGTGGCGGGACCGATCCCCGAGATGCGCGTGCGCGTGACTACAGCAGTAGCGTCCGGTCTGGCCTTCGGCCTCATCACTGTGTTTCTGGTTAACATCGCCATTCGTGCGCGCCGGAATAAAGCCGTAACTGGCCCCGATGCTCTCATCGGAAATATCGGCGTTGCGCAACAGCCACTCGCCCCACGAGGACAAATTCTCGTCCACGGGGAGATTTGGCTTGCCGAGTCTTCCCTTCCGGCCGCGACCGGCGACGAGGTCCGTGTCCGCTCTGTCGATGGTCTGACGTTGTTAGTGGACAGGATTCCCAAGACGGCGCACACTGCTGATTAGCTACGATGGCACTGCGCCAGTACGATACAATCGCTGGCGGGTGGAAGTCTCATGATTGGAATTCCCGGACTGATCGTTATTCTGGTCCTTGTCATCTACTTATTCAATTCCATTAAGATTCTTCGCGAGTATGAACGCGGAGTGATTTTCCGGCTGGGCCGAGTACTGATGCCTCCGAAAGGCCCTGGAGTGATTCTGGTCTTTCGTCCCATCGATCAGATCGTTCGCGTATCGTTGCGGCAGGAAGTTCTTGAGGTACCTCCGCAGGACGTTATTACCCGCGACAATGTCACCATTAAGGTGAATGCCGTCATTACGATGCGGGTGCTTGAGCCGGCGAAAGCGGTCATTGAAGTGGCCAACTACGTTCACCAGACCTCGCAGTTTGCACAGACCACCCTGCGCTCGGTTTTGGGTGAGGTCGAGCTTGACGGGCTGCTTTCGCACCGCGACGCTCTCAACCAGCGCATCCAATCCATCATCGACCAGCGTACCGAGCCTTGGGGAGTCAAGGTCGTGAGCGTCGAAGTGAAACAAGTCGATCTGCCCGAGTCCATGACGCGCGCCATGGCCAGGCAGGCGGAAGCTGAACGCGAGAAACGCTCAAAGATCATCAACGCCGAAGGCGAATTCGCCGCCGCGCAACGCCTGGTTGAAGCCGGTAATCTGCTGGCCCAGCAACCGATTACCCTTCAATTGCGATACCTGCAGACGCTCAACGAAATCGGTACGGAGAAAAACACCACTGTGGTTTTCCCCTTGCCGGTGGAACTGATCTCTCTGCTGGGAAGATTTGCTCCGCGGGTAAACCCGGCGCCTCCTATTACGCCACAAGAGTCAAAGTAGTGGGTTAGACGAGATTATGAAGTCCATCGAGGAGACGGAAGAACAACAGCGAAGCGATACGGAAATCACTCTTGGCCTCAGATCCCTGCTGGGCATCTTCTTCGGCCTGGTGCTCATATGTGGAGTGTTTTTCGGTTTTGGATATTCGCTTGGACGCGGTAGCTCAAGCTCCTCCAAGCCGGCGTCCCCTTCGACTTCCGAATCCGCAACGGATACGAATCCCTCGAAGCCTGTAGCACAACAACCTCGCGCATCCGTTGTGAGTCAGCCTGTTTCTACATCCGCAGATGCGTCCGATGGCACGCAATCGCAATACGCCGCCGGACCAAGCGGTCCGGTGCGCAAGCCGGTCACGGAAGAGATGGATACAACTCCAGCGATGCGCAAACCCTCCGCGAGTGTAGTCAAGCCCAACACGCAGGAGTCAGCGGCTGCAACACCGCCTAAGCCGGCTCCAGCAATCCCCTCATCCTCAACTAATACGTCGTCGGCAGCAAAGGCTTCGCCTGTTGTCACCACAGCCTCTACCGCGACGGAAGTTGCTCCTGCTCCAGGTACAACCCGGCCTCCGCCAACAACCGCCGTTGCAACACCCGCTGCTCCGACAATGGTTCAGATCGCTGCGGTCTCCCGCCAGGAAGATGCAGACGTTCTGGTAGCTGCACTGAAGAAGCGGGGATACAACGTGGTTGTACGCCACGAAACAAAGGACGATCTGTTACACGTCCAGATCGGTCCGTTCGCCAACCGCGATGAAGCAAGGGCCATGCGCGCGAAACTGCTTGCCGACGGCTATAACGCCATCCTTAAGTAGCGGCGTCCACCCACATCCACTCCGGAAGCGCTGATTCAACAGCGCTTCTTACTGCGGCCATCAGGTCTTCACGCGTGGCGTATTCTTTCGGATCGAGAGGCGCATGAAATGTAACATGAGCAGCGCCCGGATAAATCCGCATGCTGCCCTTCTTCATCATCGCCTCGGTGCCCCAGATCGAAACCGGAACTACAGGCGCTCCCGTCTCCATCGCCAGGTAGAACGGACCTTTTTTGAAGGGAAGCAGCCGCCCATCCCGTGAGCGTGTCCCCTCAACAAACGATGTAATGTGTACGCCCGATGCGAGCACGCGCGCGGCAAATGTGACGCTGTCCTTTGCGCTCTCCACACGGCCGTCCCGATCTACGGGGATGAAATCTCCCAGCTTCATCCCATATCCAAGCACTGGTAGCTTGGTTAGCGACCGTTTGATGAAAACGGATGTCCTGCCCGGCAGCAACGGCAACAATACAGGAGGATCAAGATTTGAGACGTGATTGGAGAGGAAGATGTAGTGCTTCTTCGGGTCAAGTGACGCGCGGCGCACAACCTCGATGCGAATCCCGGCGGCTTGCAGCCCGGCGTGCATGATCCACATCGCCCATCGGTACACCACGCTGATATCGCCGGAGATAACCGTCAGTGGAATGCCCACGAGCGCGGCAGGAACTCCCAGCACCGTGTATACAAAAAGCAAAATCAGAGCGGGCAGCATGACCACTAGCCTCTATGCGTTGCACTCAATTCGTGCAGTCGCTGCGGCAGCTTGTCATAGATTCCGTCAAATCCGCCGTTTGAAAGAATCGCCACCACGTCGCCTGGCCGCAATTCAGGAGCAATTGCTTCGACAATTGCGTTTGCGTCTTTCAGGAGCACGGCCTCGCGACCGTCTTCTTGCAGCGCGCTCGCCACTGCCTGCGGATGCAGACGCTCATTCTCCGGGATGCCCTCCAGCTTGAACACTCCAGCCAACACGACGCGGTCTGCAAGCGAAAGACTGTCTACAAGCTCGCGCTCAAACACATTGCGGCGAAGCGTGTTCGACCTCGGCTCGAGCACCGCCCACAGCCGCGCGCCGGCATACGCCGCCCGCAGCGCTTTGAGCGTCTCCCGAATCGCTGTTGGATGATGCGCAAAGTCATCGATGATGGTCACGCCGTCAACAACGGCCCGCACTTCAAGCCGACGCTTCACGCTTTGGAAGGTTGCGAGCGCCTCAACGATGGCCTCGACTGCAATGCCC
>DATAQX010000168.1:0-12896 GCA_036264455.1 Silvibacterium sp.
GCTCTCACGATCTCCGGCTTCACGGAACTATAAATTTTAATCTGCCGGGCGCCCGCACTCTTGTACCTTTCCACCCATTGCAAAGCCTGCTCCGGTGTGTCCGCAATCACCGCGCCGAGAGAAATCGGCCCCGTGCCGTCGATGATTCCCGCAAACTCCAGGTGTGGCCCGATAGCCGGATTCTCTTTGCGATTCAGCTCCTCATGCACAGTGCGAATGAAATCGAATTCGTTGCCCACATCGCGAACACTGGTCACGCCAGCTGCCAGATAGATCGGACCCCATTCCACCTGCTCGTAATGAGCATGCATGTCCCAAAGACCCGGAACCGCAAACTTGCCCGATGCATCGAGCACCGTTGCATCTTTTGGAATACTCACCTGGCTGCGCGGCCCCGCCGCGGTGATCAGGCCATTCTTGATGAGGATGACGCTGTCCTTAACGGCGGGCGCGCCAGTCGAATCTTCGAGCGTCGCGCCGGTGATCGCCAGGCTTCGCGCCGGAGCCATCCGGGCCGTAGCGGTCAGCTTCGTCAAAGCCGCAAGATCCGCCTGCACAGCAGAGGCGATAAACACTCCCAGCTTCGCCTCATATGCCTGGCGCACAGCTTCAAAGTGATCGAATTCTGCGTCTGTGCTCACCAGCGCAATCAGATTTTGCGCATCGTCCATCCACAGTGACTGCTGGCCCCAGATGACTCCGCTCACCGTGTAGCCATGCGCCGCCAGTCCGTCTACGTTTATCGTTTCCGCTGGCTCGATGCGAACCCTCGCCTTCGACGGATATACGGTGAACTCTGCCGGCTTGCCATGTGTGAGCCACCAGCGCATCATCTGTTCCTGCATTGCCACGGGCGAGTAGCCATCGGTGATAAACCACGGCCCGCTTGCCGTCTGCGTTTCTTTCTTGCCGCTCCTGGTGATGGAGACATCGTTGCCGTCCACCGTCAACGTGTCATCCATATCGGACAGCCGCGAGGCCTTCCCCTTGGCAACGTAGGAATGCGGAGCCATGTCTCGACTGCCCGCGATAAAGGTGGTCTCCAGCGGAACCTTTGTGCCGCGATCGGCGAAGAGGAAGTGAGAATTCAGGGTGTAAGTATCGCCTTTGCCCTCGATGGAGTAAGTCTCACTCCCGATGTTTTTTGCGAACTTATGCAGCACGAATGTGCCGGATGTCGCAGGCGCCTGCTGCGCTGCAACGTAGCTTGCGGCCAGCATGAATGAGATCGCGAGGCCGATACGGCGGTAAAGATCGAGCACGAAAGTTCCCTCCACGGAGTAAGGCGGTGAGTTATCTGCTATCGAACAGCTCCTGGTTCATCCATCCCAGGCAGAAGCACGAGTGTTGGCATTGGCGGACGCATGGAACGTGAAGTGTGATTGTACTTTCATGAAAGCCAAGTGCTCAGTTGACACCCCTCCCCCCCTGGTGCAACCCTTAAATGTTTTGCCGGAGTCAAATTTTCATGAACCCTCAGGCCCCTCCGCTGACCGTCGCCGAACCCTATCTCATCCAGCAGGATTGGGCCGCATACACCCCCGAGCAGCACGCCGTCTGGGCTGAGCTCGTACGCCGCCGCATGCCCCAGCTCCAGCAGCACGCCTGCCGGGAGTACCTCGACGGATTCCATCAGATCGGCCTGCGTGAGGACACCATCCCCAACCTCGCCGAGGTGAACAAGCGCCTCGGCCCGCGCACGCGCTGGAACGCCACACCGGTCAGTGGTTTTCTGCCGCCCGACGCCTTCTTCGAGATGCTCGCCGCGCGGCAGTTTCCCACCACCACCTGGCTGCGCAGCCGCGATTCGCTCGAGTACACCCCGGAACCGGACATCTTCCACGACGTCTTCGGACACGTCCCCATGCACGCGCACCCTGTCTTCGCCGATTTCCTGCAGCAGTACGGCAAAGTCTGCGCCCAGCTTACTGACAGCGCCCGCGGCACAGCGAAGGACAAGCTTGAGCGCATGGGGCGACTCTTCTGGTTCACGGTTGAATTTGGCGTCATCCGCCAGAACGGTGAAATCAAGCTTTACGGCAGCGGGCTGATCTCCTCGCACGGCGAATCGACATATGTCATACAGGGTGGTCCGGAGATCCGCGACTTCAACCTCGACCAGGTGCTCGACCAGCAATTCCTTGTCTCGGAGATGCAAAAAGTGCTCTACGCCGTCGAATCGTTTGACCAGATCTACGAGGCCGCCCAGCAGGCCGAAGAGCGTTTAGCCTGAAGGCGCAGCCCTTTGTAGAACGCGGATGGTCACGCGGTTTCACTTCGGTAACGCGGCGAGCGAAAAATTAGCAATTCTGTCACCTTGCATGATGCACAATGCAATCAGAGGGAAATTTGCCGCGCATCCATTTTCATCTTCAGCTGGCTGAACTCAAGGACAAGCTACTGGCCATGGCTGCGCTGGCGCAGCAGGCGGTCGCGTCTTCTGTTGAAGCTTATATTCAGCGCGACGAAGGCCTTTGCCAGTATGTCCGTGAGAACGAAACCGCCATCAACGCTGCGCATCGCGATGTAGACGACATGGCCTACGATCTGCTCGCCAAGGAGCAGCCCATGGCCGTGGATCTGCGCTTCATCCTCGCCGTCATCAAGATCAACGGCGATCTGGAACGCATCGGCGATCAGGCGATGAGTATCGCCCTCCGCTGCCTGGATTTGATCAACGAAGATACAGTAGACCTGCCGGTGGATATCGCCTGCATGGGTGACTACGCCGGGAAGATGATTCGCAGCTCGCTCCAGGCATTGCTCGAAGGCGATGCGCAGGTCGCCGAATCGGTGCGCGACATGGACGACGAGATCGACAGCATGAATCGCGTGGCCCAGACGGAGCTTACCAAAGTGATTCAGGATCGGCCCGACGTAGCCCGGCAGGCCCTGCAGGCCATCATCGTTTCCCGCAATCTGGAACGCATTGCCGACCACGCCACCAACATCGCTACCGACGTTATCTTCTGGATACGCGGCGCTGACGTGCGCCATCAGTTAAGTCTGGCAATCGATTAGCCGCCGGCTCTCGCCGTACACTAACTCTATGGCTGGATTAGTTCTAGATGGCAAGGCGTACGCTAAAGAGCTCGAAGTAGAGCTTTCTTCCAGGGTTCACAGCTTAAAAGAAAAGACCGGTTCAGAATCGCCCATACTCGCCACAATTCTGGTCGGAGCCGACCCCGCATCCGCAACCTACGTCCGCATGAAAGGCAATGCCTGCCGCCGCGTCGGCATGGAGTCGCTCAGCATCACGCTGCCCGGCGAGACGACCACGCACCAGCTTCTCGCTGCCATCGATGATCTGAATGCCAATCCGCGTGTGCGCGGCATTCTCCTTCAACACCCGGTTCCCCATCAAATTGACGAGCGCGCCTGCTTCGATCGCATCGCCATCGAAAAGGACGTGGACGGAGTCACCAGCCACGGCTTCGGCCGCATGGCGATGGGTGAGTCCGCTTATGGTTCAGCTACGCCCGCAGGAATCATGCGGCTGCTTGCGCGATACGGCATCGCTCTCGCCGGCAAGGAAGCCGTCGTCGTAGGCCGCAGCCCCATCCTGGGCAAGCCCATGGCCATGATGCTCCTCAGCGCGAATGCCACCGTTACCATCTGCCATTCCCGGACGAAAAACCTGTCCGAGGTAGTCCGCCGTGCGGAAATTCTTGTCGGCGCCGTCGGCAAGCCCGAATTCATCAAGGCCGACTGGATTCGCGACGGTGCCGTCATCGTCGATGCTGGCTACCACCCCGGCGGTGTGGGAGACATCGAACTCGCCCCGGTGATCGACCGCAGCGCGGCCTACACACCCGTTCCCGGCGGAGTCGGCCCCATGACCATCGCCACCCTCATCGCCCAGACCGTCGAAGCCGCCGAGAAAGCCGCAGTCGGAACGGCGCCTTAAGCGAGCGGTCGCCCTGCCACTGTGCCCGTTTTTTGATCCGCGCAATCCGGATAGGCGGACTCGAGCAAGCCTTATTCGTCAAGAGCATACCCGCTTACCGCCGGCCCACTGCCTTGTCTAACCGCGAAACCGAAATACAGGAAACCGATGACGGCTTTGTAACCCATTGGCAATGTAAGAGCAAGTGACAGAGAATAAGGTAAAAGGAAAGCATGAGCAGTAAAAGTGTTGTGGACGAAAGTGCTCAGGGCCGGGTTGCATATTCCCGGCACGTAAATCCGCAGTGGGCACGCCTGTTAAGCCTGCTCGAAATGAATGCGGAGTATGTCGAGTGCCGGGGCGAAAAACTGCACACCGCCGATGGTCGTACGATTCTCGACTTCCTCTCCGGATATTGCGTACATAACATTGGTCACAATCACCCGCGCATCCTTGACGCGCTGCATCGCGAGCTTGATCGCCGCGGACCCGCCATGCTGCAGAGCCACGTGGCGGCATTAGCAGGCGAGCTTGCTGAAGGACTCTGCGCCCGCGCTGGCGGACGGCTGACTAAGGCCTATTTCACCTCTTCCGGAAGCGAGGGCCTCGAGACGGCTATCAAGTTCACCCGCGCCGTCACGGGTCGCAATGGTCTGCTGGCGGCGCGAGGCGCATTCCACGGGCTCACCTGCGGCGCGCTCGCTCTTATGGATCACGGCTTCTGGTCTTCGGGCTTCGGCCCGCTCATCCCCGGTGTTGAGTTTGTGGACTTCGGCGATCTGGCGGCGCTCGAAAATCATCTCATTACGCGCAAATTCGCAGCTCTCATTCTGGAGCCCATCCAGGGCGAGGGCGGCATCGTCTTGCCGCCGGAGGGGTATCTGCAACAGGCACAGCAGCTTTGCAGAAAACACGGCACGCTCTTCGTGCTGGATGAGGTGCAGACCGGACTCTGCCGCACAGGCCGCTTCCTCGCCAGCCATCACTACGGCCTCGATCCCGACATGGTGATCCTGGCGAAGGCGCTCAGCGGAGGACTTATCCCCGTCGGCGCGGTGCTGATGACGGATACGATTTACGACAACGTATACAACTCGCTGGGCCGGGCAATCGTGCACACCTCAACCTACAGTGAAAACGCCTTGGCGATGCGCGCCGGGCTCGCAGCCCTGGACGTTTTGGAAAGCGAGCATTTGGCTGAACGCGCGCTTCGCCAGGGCGAGGAGTTCCGTGCCTCCTTGACCGAAGCGCTCTTGCCATACGAGATGGTCGATCAGGTCCGCGGCATCGGCCACTTCTCCGGTGTTGTCTTCCGCCCTCCGCGATCTTTAACGCTGCGCTTGTCTTATGAAGCGTTTCACCGTATCCATCCGGCGATGTTCGGGCAGATAATTGTCATGCGCCTCTACCGCGATCACGGCATACTCACCCAGATCTGCGGAAACAATTTCATGGTGCTGAAAGCGGCGCCTCCGCTGAATGCCTCCGATCAAAGCCTGGAAGCATTCACGCGTGCCCTGACTGCTGTGCTCGAAGTCGTACACTCATCCAGACGTTTTTGGCAGGATGCGTTGGAACTTGCTGGCCGCGCAATCAGAGTTTAGGTAAAGGGGAATCAGATCCGCTTGCGGCTGCTGGTAGTTGAGGACGACCATACAATTCGCAATTTTCTAACGATAGCGCTCACTGAGGCTGGCTTCCGTGTCGACGCCTGTGCGAAAGCCGGGGAGGCTGAAGAGCTTGCGGTGGAAGGCGTGCATGATGCGATGGTGATCGATCTCACACTCCCGGACATGGATGGACTCGACCTTATCCATCGACTGCGCGCACAGGGCGTCGGTGCGCCTGTGTTGATTCTTTCCGCGCGGCGTTCGGTCGATGAGCGTGTGCTGGGTCTTGAACGTGGCGGCGACGACTACCTCACCAAACCGTTTGCTGTCGCTGAGGTACTCGCTCGCCTGCGCGCCCTTCTCAGGCGAAGCACGCCCAACCAGCCGGAAGCTACGCGCCTGCGTGTGGCCGACCTTGAGCTTGATCTCATTCGGCGCGAAGCGCATCGTGGTGGGAATGAATTGCAGCTTACGCAGCAGGAGTTCTCACTGCTCGAATATCTCTGCCGCAACGCAGGCCGCGTTGTTACTCGAGCCATGGTTCTCGATCATGTCTGGAAGATGCGCATCGATCCATCCACGAACATCGTCGATGTACATATCCACCGGCTGCGCAATAAAGTGGACCGCGACGCACAGCGTCCGTTAATACGCACTATGCGCGGAGTGGGTTATGTTCTCAAGGATTAGCGGCTCTTTCTACCGCACCGCGGCGTGGCGGCTGGCGCTGCGCAGCACCATTGTCTTCGCCGCCAGCAGCGCCCTTGTCTTTCTCCTGATGTATGGACTGGTCGCGCGCACCGTTCGCGATCGTAGCGACTCATGGCTTGTGGGAGAAAGTGAAACGCTGAAGCAGGTGGCCCTCACCACGCCGAGAGATGCGCTGTACGGACGCATCCTGGGTGAAGTTGCGGAGCTGGCCACTCAGGAATTTGCCTATGCCGGCCACGGTGACCCCTCCGCCACGAATACCGTCTTCTTTTTTGAGACCGGTGAATCGGCAGAGCCTCCATTGTGGGTGGGCCCTTCCAGGAATCAGCCCATCCTCGACAGCATCGGAAGATTAAAAATTTCTCAGCGCTCCCCGGTGTTCATGGCTGTAGAAGGTTGGCGCCTGCCCTTTCGTGTGGTGGCTGTCGATCTCGGTCCGGGCATGGGTAGAATTTATCTGGGTCTTCAGGATTCAAGCTCCCGAACCATGCTCACACGCCTCCTCTTCTGGTTTCTCCTGGGCTGGATATGTATGGTAGCCTTTGGCTTTCTGATCGCCGTCCTCGGACTGCGCAGCACGCTCAAGCGTATCGACGCCATCACCGGCGCAGCCGCCAGTATCGGAACAGGCGACCTCAGCAGCCGGGTCACTTCGGCCAGCAAGCCGAACGATGAGATTACCCGCCTGTCGCGCACGTTCAACACCATGCTCGACCGCATCTCCGCTTCGGTGAATCAATTGCGAACTCTCTCCGATTCGGTCGCCCACGACATGAAGAGCCCGATCACCTCGGTCCGCGGTGACCTGGAAGCAGCGCTCTCGACCGAGGACCAGTATCTTTCACGCGAATTAATGGCTAGAGCGATTGAAAATCTCGACCGCCTTTCCGACATCGTCACCACTTCACTCGACGTTGCCGAAGCTGAGGCTGGCGCCCTCCGGCTTCGTCCTGAACCGTCCGATCTGGCGGATCTCATCCGTAGAGTTATCGATCTTTACGCGCCCGCGTTCAGTGAGCGCCGCCAGACCTTGATCACCATCGCAGACAAACCAGTTCAGGCAATGGTTGATCAGCGGTTCATTGTGCGCCTCTTGTCCAATCTTCTCGAAAATGAGCTCCGATATGCGGGCGAAGGCGCGCAAGTCGCGATCTGTCTTTTCGAGAAGGACGGGAACGCGCAAATCAAGGTAAAAGACGATGGTCCGGGATTCCCACCCGAACTGCTGGACTATGCCTTCCAACGCTTTGCAAAGGGGGATAAATCGGAGGGGCACGGACTGGGCCTGGCCTTCGTCAGAGCAGTGGCATTTGCGCATGGCGGACGCGCCTCCGTCCGCAACCTGGATCCTCCCGGCGGCGCTGAAATCGTCGTCGAACTTCCAGCCTTGGAGCGGGGGCACGAACCCGCCTCACCAGCCCAGTCGCCCCTCGCAAACCGCTCTCACGGTACCTCGATCCCAGCGGATAAGAATGACGCAATCGTGACTTCTTAGTGACCGTTCGGCAAACTACATCTACTATTCTTTTCGGGAGCATGACACAAGATGCGCATTGCGGCAACGGCTACTGCATTTCCTCCTTACTACTTCAGCCAGCAGGAGGTGGTTGAAGCGCTCAAAACTTACTGGGGTAATGGACCCGACAATGGAGCTGTACTTGACCGCCTTCACTCACGCACCGGCGTCGAAGGCCGCTATTTCTCTCGCCCTCTCGGCGATTATGAGGCCCTCGACACCTGGGGCAAAACCAACAATGTCTGGATTGAAGTCGCCATGCAGCTCGGTGAACAGGCTATCGAATGCCTGCTGAAACAAACCGGGCTTGCGCGCGAGCGGATCGCGGCATTGTTCTTCGTGTCGGTAACGGGGGTCTGCAGCCCCTCCATCGACGCGCGCCTGGTCAACCGCATGAAGCTTTCCCCGCATATCAAGCGCAATCCCATCTTCGGCCTGGGCTGTGTCGCCGGAGCCGCAGGACTCGCGCGCGCCGCGGACTATGTTCGCGCTTATCCTGACCAGGTTGTCGTGCTGCTTTCTGTCGAGCTCTGCTCGCTCACCTGGCAGCGCAACGATATGTCGGCGGCGAACCTGATATCTGCCGGGCTTTTCGGCGACGGGGCAGCCGCTATCCTCGTTGCCGGGGACAAGGTGCCGCTTGCCGGCCCGCGCATTCTCGCCAGCCACCAGGTCTTTTATCCGGATACCGAGTATGTCATGGGCTGGGACATCTCCGAGAAGGGCTTCGGCATTGTGCTCTCGCCCGACGTTCCGAAAGTGGTCCGCGAAAATCTCGGACGCGATGTCGATAACTTTCTCGCCTCGCAGGGCATGACGCGCCTCGATATCGGCTCATGGATCATGCACACCGGCGGTCCAAAAGTGTTGGAAGCGTCCGCAGAAGCGTTGGGACTGGAAAAAGAACAGCTGGATGTTTCCTGGGAGGCGCTTCGCCGCGTAGGAAATCTTTCCTCTGCCTCTGTGCTCGTAGTTCTCGACGAAGTGATAAAGCACCGCCGGCCCAAGCCAGGCACGCGCAGCATTCTTGCTGCCATGGGACCGGGCTTCTGCGCGGAAATGCTGTTGCTGGAGTGGTAGGACAGGACTCACGATGTTGGCAGGAAAGTAGATCGATGCTGTGGTCGGGAGGGTTATTGGGAAGGACAGAGCTTAAGCGTGGATTAAATAGCCGCAATGAATCGGGCTTTAGCCTTTAGAACCGCTTTTTGCAACGTCCAATCAGGAGAATAATGGCGCTCACATCCGACGTATTGATTGCAGGTGGCGGCCCAGCCGGTTTGGCCGCAGCCATTGCGCTGCGCCAGAGAGGAGCGGATGTTCTTCTTGTCGACGCCCTGCAGCCCCCCATCGACAAGGCCTGTGGTGAAGGCCTGATGCCCGACTCGCTCCGTGAGCTCGCGCAACTCGGTGTCGAGTTGACTCCTCGTCAGGGTGCCCCATTCCGCGGCATTCGCTTTTGCGACGAACGCTCGACAGTCTCGGCGGATTTCCCTTTGTGCGGCGGTTTTTCGAGTGGGGGAATCGGCATCCGCCGTCTTGCGTTGCACACTCTGCTTGTCAATCGCGCCCGCGAAGCTGGCGTACGTCTGCGGTGGGGAACAACTATCATCCTCAAGCCCGGCCAGCCCGCACTTCTTGCCCATGAGCCCGTGAGCTATCGCTATCTCATTGGAGCCGATGGACTATCCTCACGCGTGCGCTCGTGGGCTGGTCTTGAACGCGGGGCGCTGCTCACCAAGCGCTTCGGTTTTCGCATCCACTACCGCATCGCTCCCTGGAGCCCATACGTCGAGATCCACTGGGGGCAGCGGGGCCAGGCTTATGTCACTCCCGTGGCCCCAAATGAGATCTGCATCACCGTCATGAGCCGTTTTCCTGGCTCTGTACGCAGCGATGAAGTCATACACAGCATCCCGGCTCTCAGGGAAAAGCTGATGCATGCTGAAATCACCACGCATGAGCGTGGCGCCCTCACCACTACACGCAGACTTCATCGTGTAGTCCGTGGAAACATCGCTCTCATCGGCGACGCATCCGGATCGGCCGATGCCATCACCGGGGAAGGGCTCGCCATGAGCTTTCGCCAGGCCATGTTGCTCGCCGATTCGATAGCCGGCGGCAGCCTCGCACAGTACGCTGCGGGCCACGCGGAAATTCTTCGCCTGCCGCAGGCCATGGCGCGCATCATGCTGTTCATGGATCGCTGGCATGGTGTTCGCAGAAAGGCGCTGAGCGTCTTGGACCATGATCCGCTTTTGTTCGAGAAGATGTTGCGCGTCCACGTGGGAGAAGAACCTCTGCGGCGATTCCTCATTCAGGATGCGCCCCGCCTGGGACGCCGCATCCTCCTCTCACACGCCTGATGCATCACCGGAGAAAAATCGTGAAGGGTCCCTCATCCTGGCGCTGCCTCTTTTCTGTCGTTTTGCTGCTCGCGCTGGGTTCATTCCTGCATGCGCAATCCACGCCGCAGAATGTCACTCTGCATCTCGATCCCTCCCGCACCGAAATTCACTGGACCCTGAGCGATGTGCTGCACACCGTTCACGGAACATTCAGGCTTAAGGGTGGCCTGGTAACCTTCGATCCTCAGACAGGAGCGGCACAGGGCGAGATTCTGGTCGATGTCACCAGCGGCGAGAGTGGCAGTCATGGACGCGACAGCCGTATGCACAGAGATGTGCTCGAAAGCGAAAAATATCCGCAGGCCATCTTTCATCCAGCCAAAGTGACCGGCGCATTAAAAGCCGGCACGCAAAACATAACCGTGGAAGGCACATTAACCATCCATGGCGCCGATCATCCCCTCAGGCTGGATACAAAAGTCCAGGTGAACGGACGCGATGCAATCGCAACCACGCATTTCTCTGTTCCCTATGTTGCCTGGGGAATGAAAGACCCGAGCACGCTGGTGCTGCGCGTGGCCAAAGAGGTGGATGTAGATGTCATCGCGAAAGGCGAAATCGGCGGCATCCCCTAAGGCACATGCCGGGTGCGAGGAGCCGGGTCCCCGCTGCTTCCTGAACGAAGCCGACGGGTCCCGGTTCTGAGATGTGGGCTCCCCGCAATCTTTACGAGGTCACCCTCCTACATCATCTGATGAACCGCGTTCCAGACATAAATGCCCAGAATGCAGGCGCCAAGGACGCAGGTGGCGCCGGTGGCAATGCGCACATAGGGTTGAATTTTATTTACCTTTGCCAGAATTTCCGTTTGCTCCTTTTTCTGGTGGTCGGCACAATCGTCAAGAAACATCTGGTCTTCTTCGTAACGCGTGATCGTGCCGCGATATGCCAGGAGTATGAGGAGGATCGCTGCAACTCCGGCCCAGACGATCCACAAGATAAGCATGAAGCTCATGAAGCACCTCGGGATTCGAATTTGAGCCGGCTCCAGATACCGAGCGGGTCCGGTTTCCCGGGCTCGGGGGGTAGGCGGGGCCGCTACAATGAATCATAGTCCTGTTTTTGATAGGCCGAACAAAGGGATTTTTCTCTGGCGAAGCTTATCTGGCAACCCTCGAAGAATGAAGTGATTCCTAGTCCCTGGTGACACATGCGCGGGCTGCCCATTGCCGCGCAGTACGGAGAACGCCAATGATCCGTCAGAAAGCACTTTGCGGGGAATTCAAGCTGCGCGGGTGGGCAACTCTGGCCATTTCCGCTACGCTGGCAGCGTTTCTCGGATGCAATCATCCGGCGCCGTCTGATCAGCAGCTGCAGCAGCGTGCCGCGCAGACAACCCAGCAGGTGAAGCAGGGCGCCCAGCAGGTTGCCGCTGGTGCCAGGGCTGCCGCTGGCAATGCCACCCGTCAGGTCGACGCCATCGCCGCCGGCGTGAAGCAGGGCCTGCGGCAACCAGCGTCTGGCTCGACCGCCGTAATCGACATTAACTCGGCCAGCGCCGCGCAGTTAGCCACGTTGCCTGGCATCTCCGACGCACGTGCGAAGCGTATCGTGGACCACCGGCCTTATACCTCGCCTCACGATCTGGTAGGCAAGGGAATCATCTCCGAGGCCGAATACAGCCGCCTTTCCGGAAGGATTGTGGCTGACTAGAGCCCGTTAACAGGCCCTTGGGGCCTGAGTCCAAACCTGATATCGTGTCATCTAACACACAAGTGTCTTGTATCCGGCTTCGTCGGAGCGATACACTGGAGGTACAAGTTTTCCCGAGGATTCAGGAGCGTATTCATGGCCACCATCACCGCCACACCGGAAGCTGTTCAAATCAAAACGCCACCCCTTGTTCTGACCGACACAGCGGCAGGCAAGGTGCGTGAGATCATGGCGACCCAGGACCCACTGCCTGCCGGTCTGCGTATTGGCGTAGTCGGCGGAGGCTGCTCCGGCTTCCAATATTCCATGTCCTTTGAGAATCAGGCTGGCATGATGGACAAAGTCTTCAACTTCGACGGGCTCAAGGTCTTTGTCGATGCAACCTCGCTGATGTATCTGAACGGATGCGTGGTTGATTACGTCGAGACTCTTGAAGCGGCAGGGTTCAAGTTCGAGAACCCAAACACCAAGAGCACCTGCGGGTGCGGCTCGTCTTTCAGCGTATAAAGTCGAAACCCCTCATCGGTTCTGCAACCTTGGCCTCGTCCTGCGGACGGGGCCATTTTATTGCTTTAGTGCCGCAAAGCTGGGTGCCCCATGTCCGGATTTTGGGACGTGGGTTGACTCCCATTCTATTGCTGCGGTGCAGGTGAGCCCGAACCGCTGCTGCCCGTCCCACCGCTGCCTTGCCCCGGACTGGATGTCGTCCCGCTGCCCGTTCCGATCCCACTTCCCGCCGTGCCGGTGCCGTTCGTCAGACCTGTGCCATTCACGTTCTGTGTAGCTCCGCCAAACAATGTTCCGGCCTGCATCTGGTCTTCGATAGGGTCGTAGACAAATTCCCACTCGTTGTAGTGCTTCTGCTGCTTGTATTCCTTGAGTGAGGCCTTCGTGCTGGGGATGGCAATACCGACAATTGGCCCGCCTCCGAAGGTCGGATTCGTATTTCCACCCGTGCCCGTGCCCGATCCCAACCCTCCCGAGCTTAGCCCCGAAGTGCCGGTCGTCGTCGAGCTGAGCGTCGAAGTCCCGCCTGAAGAACCGTAGCTGCTCGTTCCGGAGCCTGAGCCATCCGTGCTGCCTGGTGTCGGAGTAGTAGTCGATCCCAGGCC
>DATAQX010000270.1:0-7897 GCA_036264455.1 Silvibacterium sp.
AAATTGCGCCGGTTTACCGGTCCTTTTGTCGAAACACATGAGGACGGCCTTGCCGATGCCATTCTTCCCCGTGTAGACGCGGGTGTTATCGTTTAGCGCGGCACCTGAATAGACCGCGTAGAGGTAGTTGCCGTTCAGCGCCAAAGCGATGGCGCGCCCGTATGAACCAGCCCGAATACCCCACTGCCGCTGTCCGCTTCCATCGACCGCGATGATGGAATAACCGAGTTCGTTGCCCGGCGCAGCCAGATAAACCCACTTGCCGTCGGTCACCGCCGCCTGGGGATCATACTCGTCGCTGAGCCAGTCGCCCTTGTCATCCGCTGTAGGCCACGGCGGATTGCCCGGATTGCAAACGCTCATCTTGTAATCGGTCGTGATCGGCGAGTGGTAGATCGCTTTGAGGATATAACTGCCCGCCGCAACCGGTTTGCCATACTGGTCAAGACCGTCCCAGGGCTCCTTGTTTTCCCCTGCATAGCGAAAATCACCCTGCGTCAGCCATCTGAGCAGATGTCCGTCCTTGTCAAAAAGGCCGAGCGTCACTTCTCCGTCGGCTGGCATTTTATAGGGGACCGAAAGAACCGGGCTCTTTTCCGGTGTCGTTTTGCTTTGGACTGCATAACAACTCCCAAAATTGACCGGGATCGGGTCGGCCAGCATCGCCGTCATTACCGAATTGTCCCTCGCCTCGATCAACTTAACGCCCGACTTAACGCCCAACTTAGCGAAGGGATTGTTGTCGTAGCCCGCGAAGCTTTTCCATTCATCAGGCTTGCTCTCGATGCTGATCTTTGGCGTCGACGGAATCGCAGGCGGTGGCGTGTCCTGGAAACCTGACCCCACAGGCTTCGCTCCGGCGTGGCCAACAGAGAATGCGGCGAGAAGGGAAAAGGTGATGAGTCGAATATTCATGGATTCGAAGTAGATGAAGAGTGCAGGCGAATCCGTATTGCAGCCGGAAGGCTTCGAACCAGCGTCTCCGTCATTAGTCAGATAACTACATCACTAACTACATCACGGATGTGCAACCTCAAACACCCTATATCAATACTATCGGGAAAATAAATCGATTTCGGAGGGGCGCGCCCCTGATCCTTCGGACCCCGCACGTTGCGGCTACGCTCACGAACGACCCGGCTGAAGCCAAATCGCGAACTTCTCAAGGGCACACGTGCTCGCTGGCTCCTCTCAAAGTGGGACGAATCGCCTCACGCTTCATCCGCCTCACCCCAAAACCCCAGGCCTGAGCGCTAACGCAGTTGTCGACGCGCAAGTCTCCGTGCGCTTGAAGCCTTTGCGCGCGAGCATCATCAGTTGACAATCGCCATTCGGAACAGCAACCATCAGTAGCTTTCTACAGGAGGGGACGTCCCGCTCGCTGCACGCTTCGCCCTCGACCGGGCAGCGCTGCATGCCGCGCAGCCCCCGTTGCCGATGAAGGATTCCATCCAGGACATACGCACTTCTTCACCAGCATTCCGCAAGGCTCTGCTTGAGAGTGAACGCCTGCGCATCCGCATCGTGATTGCGGCCATCGTCGCCGTCTTTGTAATTCGAGCCATCAGAACAGCGCTTCTTATGAGCCACGAGAGTCTGTACCCGTGGCTGCTCACGAACCTGTTCCTGGCAGTCTTCGCGATCTATGAGCTGCTGATGCTACGGGCCGTCAACCGATCGCTACAGAGCGGCCGCGATCTGCCACGTTCAGCCTGGACCGCAAGCATCGTCATTGAAACCTGCGTGCCGGCATTGGCTCTCGTGATTTTTTCCGGCGGCGCCATCGAGGCGGCATACAAACCGCTCGCGAATCCGGCAGTCTTGCTCTACTTCATATTCATCATCCTCTCCACTCTGCGCCTCGATCCCAACATCTCCAGGCTCTCCGGAATCGTGGCCGCGCTGAGCTACCTTGCGGGGGCTGTATACCTGGGCTGGGTGCCCAGGTTGATTGGCGGAACAACCTTGCTTACTCCTGAACGCGCCGTAGGAGGCTTTGCTATTTCGGCCGTCGTCGCCGGATTTATAGCCGGCGCCGTAGCTGGCGAGATACGAAAGCAGGTAGAAGCAGCTCTCCGCGAGGCGGAAACACAGCGCCAGGTGGAACGCCTAAGGCATGACTTGGATGTCGCCCGTTCCATCCAGCAGTCTCTGCTTCCTACCAGCGAACCGCGAATCGAAGGTTTTGAAATCGCTGGCTGGAACCTGCCCGCGGATCAGACTGGCGGCGATTACTACGACTGGCAGGTTCTCTCCGATGGCAGATTGCTGGTCGCGCTTGGCGACGTGACCGGCCACGGAATCGGCCCGGCGCTGCTTTCTGCTGCGTGTCGCGCATACGTCCGGGCAACCTTCACGCCGGACCTGGGAATGCTGGCGGCGATGCAGCGTGTCAACACCTCTCTCGCAGCGGATACGGGTCCGACACGATTTGTGACCTTTGTTGCCGTGATGTGTACTCCGGGCAGTTCACGCGTGGAGATGCTCTCCGCCGGGCACGGGCCTCTGTTTCTTTACGTGCTGCGAGAAGACCATTTCCATGCGATGCCCGCTCAGGGACTGCCACTCGGCCTCATGCCCGATTTGACTTCCGATCCCCCAAAGATCCTCGATCTTGCCCCCGGCGACATGCTGGTACTTACGACGGACGGCTTCTTCGAATGGGCCAACGCGGCTGAAGAGCAGTTTGGCGTAGAGCGCATGGAAGCCTCTATCCGTGCGTCACGAGACAAGCCGCCCGCTGAAATCATCTCTGACCTCTACAAGGCGGTGATCGAATTTTCCGGCGGCACCCCTCAGGACGACGACCTCACGGCCGTGGTCATAAAGCTGAAGTAGACTCGCGAACCAGAAGTAGACTCGCGAACCATCGGTCAAATGGCCCATTCAGGCCCGGCGTTGGCTTGAGTGTGGCAGTATGACTGCCGGCGTTTACCCCACCTTTTGGCCCCGATTCAGGACCGACAGGTGGTGGGAGACCGCGACCTCGCGCGATTTTCGATAGCCGCCGTAATTCCTAAATGCCCCGATCCCTGCCCTGATCCCTGTCATTCCTGGCCGACAATTTCCCCCAACCCGCTACAATAGAAATAGAAAGAAAAAGGCCCGGCTGCTATCCCAGCCGGGCCTTTTTCTTTGCGTGTGCTAAGCCATGCGGAATCAATCATGCGACTATAACTGGTTTGCTTTCAATCATGCATGCGAAGTGACTTGTTTTCTATTAGATACTCGTAAAATATTTAGAATCAATCGGTACGAAACGAGTAGTGCGTTAACCCATTTAGAATCAATCAGTACCAAAATCCGGGGGGGAGGGGTACCCTCCCCAACACTGAGCCCCTGCGCTCCGAGCCCTGTACTTGAGCCCTACTTCTTCACCAGGTCCCCGCTCTCATCCCGCAGCTCGATCGGCCCAAGGTTGAGCTTCTCGAGATCGGTCTGAATCTTGGCGCGGTCGCCAACTGCCATCAGGATCACGCTCTCCGGATGCACGTAGTCGATCGCCGTCTTCTCCACGGCATCGGGAGTAAGTCGCAGGTACTCACCGGGTAGCGCCTGGTAGTAACTGACCGGCAGATTGTAGGTAAACAATTCGCCCATCAGCTGGGTTGTCGCCTCAACCGTCTCGAATTGTCCGGGTAAGGAACGCAGCGCATTGTCCTCTGCGAGCTTCAACTCGGCAGGTGTTGGCGGATCGGTGCGAATGCGATTCAGTTCGGAGAAAAGCTCTTTCGCGGCCGGAGCCGTCACGTCCGTCCGCACTTCCGCGCCGCTGAAGGACGTACCGCCATCGCGATAAAAGAAGTAGCCCGAGAAGCCGCCATAGGTATATCCATTCTTCTCGCGCAGGTTCATGTTGATGCGGCTGGAGAACAATCCGCCCAGCACGCTGTTCATCACGTTGAGCGCCGGATAATCCTTGGTCGCCCGCGCGGGACCCTGCCCGAACGCAACCAGCACGGTCTGAGGCGCGCCGGGTTTATCCACGATCACAACTTTACGGGTCGGGGGCGGCGGTAACGCGGGCAGATGAGTATCGGCGGTCTTTCCGTTCGAGGACCAGCCGCCGAAGTATTTCTCGCCCAGCTTCCGGGCCTCAGCTTCTGTGATGTCTCCCGCCAGTACCAGCGCCGTGTTCTGTGGTGCGTAGTGGCCGGACCAGAAGTTCGCCAGATCGTCGCGTGTGATCGTCTTCACCGATTCCGTTGTGCCGATATCGCGATATCCGTACGGATAATCGCCGTAGAGTGCCTTCATCCCCACGCGCAGTGTCGCGGCTATCGGCTGATCGCCCTCCTGCAGAATCGCTGTCAGCCGCTGCTTGCGGATGCGCTCCACTTCCGCGCTCTGGAACGCCGGACGCAGCGCCACGTCGGAGAGCAGCGTCATCGCCCCATCCACACTGTTGCTTAAGGCGTGAATGTTCACCGACGCCCCGTCCATGGTTGCGGCGGACGCCAGAGCAGCGCCGATGCTGGCCGTGTCGTCAGCCAGTTGTGTGGCCGATCGCTCACTCGTGCCCTCCGTCAGCATGCGTGCTGTAAAGCTGGCCAGCCCCGGCTTGCTCACCGGATTCGCATCGCTTCCTGCCAGGTTTATCAGGGTCGCACCGAAGACCGGCAGGGAGTGGTCCTCCACCAGGTACACCTTCAGCCCATTCGCCAGGGCGAATGTCTTCGGCACTGGCAGATGCAACTCCGGCTCCTTACCCGGCGTGGGCGGAGTCTTGCGCCAATCCTGCTGCGTCTCAAACTCCGGCCTGTAAGGATTGGTCACCTTAACGTTTGCATCCGTGTCTTCGGGGCTACGCGGCACATCGTCGGTAACCTTCTTGCCCGGCACCGTAATGACGACCACGCGCTCCGACTTCCCGAAGCTTTGCTGTCCCGCCTTCTGCACCGAAGCCACAGTTGCGCTTTGAAAGCGCGCGATATCCTTCGGCAGATAGCTGGGGTCACCAAGATATTGGTTGTAGCGGTCCATGGTGTCGGCGATACCGCCAAAGCCGCCCAGCCGCTGCAGGCCCGAAATCTTACCGGTCAGAACCTCATTCCGCGCCTCGTTCACTTCCGCGTCGGTCGGACCGGAGGTGCGCAGTGATTCGATCTCCTTGTCGATTGCTGCTTCCAGGTCCTCAACCTTCACTCCCGGCCGCGCCGTAATGTCGCATTGTGTGACCGAGGCCAGCTTGAGCGACTGGTTCTCGCAGTTCACCGACTGCGCAATCTGCTGTTCGTAAACCAGCTTGCGGTATAACCGGCTCGATTTGCCGTGCCCAAGAATATTCACGAAGAGGTCAGTGTCCGCATCGCCGGGCTGGTAGGCCTGTGGCGTCAGCCACGCCAATGAAACTCTCGGCAGCTGAACCGTATCGGTTATCGTGGTGCGCCTCTCGCTGGTGATGGCCGGAGTTGTCACCGTAACTTTGTCCACTGCCGGCCCGGCGGGAATCGGCCCGAAGTACTTCTCCAGCAGCGCCCGCAGCTTCACCGGGTCGAAGTCTCCGGCAATGGCGATGCTCGCATTGTTCGGCGTGTAGTAGTGCTCGAAGAAGTCGCGCACATCGTTAAGGCGTGCCGCTTCCACGTCGGCATGCGACCCGATCACAGCTGCGTGGTACGGATGATCCTTGGAAAAGAGCTGATGGTAGACCTCCTCATCGGCCAGGTCATATGGCTGCCCCTCGTCCTGCCGCAGTTCATTGCGAACCACATCGCGCTGATTGGTCAGCTTCGCCCGGTCCAGCGTCTCCAGCAGAAACCCCATGCGGTCGCTTTCGAGCCACAGCGCAAGCTCCAGCTCGTTGCTCGGCATGGTCTCGAAATAATTCGTGCGGTCGAAGTCCGTCGTGCCGTTGATATCCGTCGCGCCCGCGCCCTCCACGTAGCGAATGTGTGCCTTCTCGCCCACATGCTCCGAGCCCTCGAACATCATGTGTTCGAATAAATGCGCAAATCCTGTGCGGCCTGCCTTTTCGTTCGCTGGACCCACGTGATACCACAGATCAACCGCCACCAGCGGCAGTTTGTGATTCTCATAGGTCAATACCTCCAGCCCATTCGCCAGCTTGTACTTCTCGACCTTCAGTTCCGGCACCTTCAACGGCTGGCTGGCAGGCAGTTCCGCCGCGATTGCCATTGTGTACGTCAAAGCCAGTGCCGCAATGGCAGCAAACCGCAGCCGTGGAAACAGTAAATTCCTCATCTTTTGATCTTTCCTCACCTTGCACTCTCCTTGGAGTGAGCCGAAACCTCAGCAGTTGAATACAGCAGAAGACCAACCACGCAAATCATATACGTTCCAGCTCCCACGGCTGGTTCCAGACTACCCGTCGCTCATTCCGGCTTGCACCGCTTCTGCTGTGTCCGATAGAGTTGACCCGCCGTGCTTAATCTCAAAACGCTCAACGACATCCTCTTCACTGTCGCCGCCGCTAACCGCGAGCGCGCCATCCTCGTTCAGGATTCGGCCGGCGCCTGGCGTCCCATCTCCGGAGCACAGTTCTACCAGCGAGTCCGCGCAGTGGCCGAGGCTTTCACCAGCTGGGGTATCGTCAAAGGTGACCGCATCGCCCTCCTCGGCGAGAACCGTTGGGAGTGGGCCATCGCCGACTTCGCCTCTCTTGCCCTGGGAGCCGTCGACGTACCCATCTACCCCACGCTGACCGCCGAACAGACCGCCATTCTCCTCGCTGACTCGGGCGCGCGTATCGCTGTCGTCTCTACGCGTGCCCAGTACGACAAGGTCATGCAATCCCGGGCGCAAACCGCCATCGAACGCATCGTCGTTATGGATGAAGAAGGAACTGCCGACGCCGTTCTTTTCTCCTCGCTTGTTCGTGATGTCGACAAGAAAACGGACCGCGATGCCAGCTTCGATCGCCGCGCCTATGATGTCCTCCCTGAGGATCTCGCTACTCTTATCTACACCTCGGGCACTACCGGCGAGCCTAAGGGAGTCATGCTCACTCACGGCAACATCTCCACCAATATCAACTATTCCACCGCCGAATTCGGCTTCCTCCCGACTGACTCATCTATTTCCTTCCTGCCGCTTTCGCACATCACAGCTCGCCACCTTGACTACGCCCTCTACGCGCAAAATGTCACCATCGCCTACTGCCCGGCCTTCGACAAGCTCCCCGCCGCATTGGTTTCAGTTCGTCCGACGATCTTTGTCGGCGTGCCTCGCGTTTATGAAAAGGTCCGGCAGGAGGCCGAACGCCGTGCCTCACTTTCATCCGTCAAGACCCGGATTCTTCAGTGGGCCGTCTCCACGGGCAGCAAGTACCGGGAGAAAGTTGCCCAGGGGCTGAAGCCAGGCTCGCTTGCCTGGCGGACCGCCGATGCCCTGGTTTACAAGAAAGTCCGCGGAGGCTTCGGCGGTAAGGTTCGGTACTACATCGCCGGCGGTGCTCCGCTCGGCCTCGATACTGCGCACTGGTTCGCCGGCGTCGGCATCCGCATTCTCGAGGGCTACGGCCTCACAGAAGCCTCGCCCGTCCTCGCCATCAACACGCCTCGCCACAACCGCATGGGATCGGTCGGCCAGCCGCTGCCCAACGTTGCATGCCGCATTGCTGATGATGGGGAACTGCTCGTGAAGGGGCCGAATGTTTTTAACGGCTACTGGAAGCAACCTCCGCACTCTCCTGAGAATTTCGATCCAGAAGGATGGTTTGCCACCGGAGATATCGCCCATCTCGACGCTGACGGCTTCCTTTACGTCACCGACCGCAAGAAGGAGCTGCTCAAAACCTCGGGAGGCAAGCTCATCGCGCCCCAGCCCATCGAAAACAAGCTCAAGGCCAATCTGCTTGTCGGTCAGGCCGCCGTTGTTGGCGACCGCCACAAGTTTGCCTCCGCGCTTATCTCACCCAATTTTGGCGTCCTTGAAG
>DATAQX010000288.1:0-3021 GCA_036264455.1 Silvibacterium sp.
AGTCGGCCAGTAAAAACAGGGATTAGTGATTAGGCACAGAGCAGATATTCGTATCGCCGATCCGGAAGGGAACCGTGGTGGAGTTGTGGCGCCCGGTGTGAGGAGACAGGGTCAGCGATCAGCGATCAACGTTCATTCCCACCCTTCGCTTTCGCGAAGGATGGGGCACCCGGCCATACGGAGTACCTCGTTTCCGAAACCAGAAAGTGCCTTACCGGACTGGCAGGCGGTCGGTGATGAAGTCCGAGATGCGGCTCGCGGCGGGAGGATCCATGTTTGCCAGCACTACGACGACATAGCCGGGTCCGGGGCATATCTTCAGGTCGCCGTTCATTCCCGGCGCGCCGCCTCCATGGCCGAAGCATCGTGTGCCATTGATCGTGCGGTCTTCGAACCCGTAGGCGTAGCTGCCGACTGGCCCAGGCACCTTGCCCGTGGTCAGCAGTTCCGTGTATTGCGCATTGAGCAGCTTGTTCTGTTGCAGGGCGTTCGCAAAGCTTAGAAGATCCTCGACAGTCGAGTAGCCACCGCCGGCCGAAGTCCCGCGCCAGGGCAGCGTGTCCGTGTTGGGCTGTCCGGTGCCACCGCCCATGGCCGTATATCCGATACTGCGATCCGGTACCGGCTGGTCTTCCGGCTCGGAGCCAGTTGAAGTCATGCCGGCCGGTTTGTAGATGTGATCGCGTACGTAGTCGTAATAGCTCTGGCCACTCACTTTTTCGATCACTGCGCCGAGCAGGATGAAGCCGTAATTGCTGTACTCCCAGCGGCCGCTGGACGGCGCAAAGCCGAGTCCACGGTTGCCGTAGAGCTTCACATAATCCTGCAGCGTACGCAGCTCCAGCCGATGCGCGTCAAATTCCGGGCCGAAGATGTCGCCTGTGCCGCCGGTGTGCGTCAACAGGTGGTGGATCGTTACTTTCGCCGCAACGTCCTTGTTGGGATAGTCGGTCAGGTATTTCCCCAGCGGATCGTTGAGCCCGAGTTTGCCCGCCTGCGCGAGCTGCAAAATCGCCACCGCCGTGAACATCTTGTTCATGGAGCCAATGCGGAAGCGCGTATTGAGCGTGTTCGGGATCTTGTGCTCGCGGTCGGCGAGGCCGTAGGCTTCGGCAAATATGGGTTTGCCATTCTTCGCCACGAGTGCAGCCCCGGCAAAGCGGCCGTTCGCTGAGTCCTGTTCCAGTTTCTTTCGCAAGGCGGCGATTAATTCGCTCTCACTCAGATGAGGCTGCTGAGGCTGCGGAAAATCGGCCGGCGTTGGAATAGCCCGCAGTTCCATACGAGTGATGACGTGGGGTTCGGCGGCGTCTACTTCCAGGGTTAATCGCGCGAATTGATCGGAGCCGCGCTCCTGCAGCAGTGCCACCAGCTTTGTGGGCGCAGATTCTTCCACTTTCCTGAGTTCAAAGCCGCCGGTGCGCTCGCGGAAGCTCCACTCCTGATCCAGGCGCCCCGCTCTTGAGGGAAGATTCTTCTCGAGGAATGCTCCATATGCCTGGCGATCGCCGCCATTGAAAACCTTGAGCCACGCGGCGCACTGGCGCGCGGCAGGCGTACCGGGGAGCGTATCGGCGAGCTGCACCTGCTGGGCACAGGCAGCGGAAACAAATAGCAACAGAGGGAGCAGTTTGGCGAGCCGCATGGGGGATTAGACGACAAAGCCTTTCTTTGGTGAGGCGCGGGCAGTAAGGTATAGTCTGGCACGACAAGTCCCCATTCACAAATTGAGAAAGAAGACGGGGGCCATTGATGTGAGCGCGGCTCCGGCTTGCAGTGCAAGTACATAGAGAGTCTGTCGTGGCGCCCGTGGCAGCCACTTGATCGCGAAGAATGCCAACACCGGCAATTGGCCAGCCATGAGGAGCTGCCAGATATGGGCGGCTGCACCCTCGTCAGGTTCGCGGGCTGTGCCGTACATCGTGATATGAATAAGCACGACCGCCAGGGCGGTCAGCGACATTGCCATGGGAAGAAAGGCGGTTGGCCGTCTCACGATGGCGCCGAAAGTGGGATGTTGATCCATGTTGTGTCCTCGCGTAGGGGAGATGTATTCGCAAATTGCTGACCAAACAACGTTGGCCGAAGTGCGCAAACCTCCGCGGCTGGTTTGAAGGAGTGTCTGGAATTCTTCGCCGTAGCGTTGTCTCCACCGGCGTGGATAGAGGCGCATCAGCAGATGAGCGAGTCGGGAATTCATAGGGCTTCAAGCCTGCGAAGTCCGGCTTTGGTGAACTGGTGGAGAGTAGTCAATTTCGCGCGCAGAACGAGCAGGCCGCCGGAAGTGATTCGATATGGACGGCGGCGCTCCTCGGGCGGAAGCGGCTCGATCCAGCCCTGCTGCTCGAGGCGGGCAATCGCCCCGTAGAGGGTGCCCGGACCGAGGCGGGTGCCGCAGAGGCGGGCAATGTCTTCGATCATCGCGTGTCCGTGCTTCGGTCCACTGGCGAGGCTGGCGAGAACAAGAAGCGGCGGGTCGGAGTAGTGACCCATTTCAGGCTCCGGTTCGCGCTTTACTACGTCTCGCGTACTACGCATAACGTAGTTATCCCACAGCCGGCTTCACATAGCAAGAAGATTATTGGCACGGTGATGAGGCACACGGCCAAAGTAACTCCCGGCCCGGCGTGTCCAGGCCAAGGGTTGCGTGGGTCAGTGGACGTGGGCCTCGTCGTCGTTCATGGAGAAGACGTCTTTCAGGTTGTTTTCGTAGGGAAAGACGTGGATCATCCAGCTGAACATGATGGGGAAGAAGGTACCGCCTTCGGCTTTGCAAGCCTCCGCGGTGTGGATGGAGCCGAACATGCCGAACTTGGGATTCTCGCCGTGGTATTCGCTGACCTTGTTGGCCGGTGCGGCGCAGAAGTTGGTGTGCTCATGCCAGCGCGCAATGCTGAGCGGGATGCGCTGGTTGAGCTCGTCTTCGGTCGCGCTGGTGCTGTCGGTGAACATCACGCCCTCGAGCTTGTAGCGCTGGGTCGGAGTCTGGTAATAGAGCAGCGATGATGGCCTGGTGGGATC
>DATAQX010000307.1:0-4789 GCA_036264455.1 Silvibacterium sp.
ACGCTGATGCCTTCCGTCACCGTGATGGTGCGGCTGATAGGCAACGGCTCGGCGGGAACCTGGGCTCCGCCGAAACGCGATGGCGGAGCGAAGCCCTTCATCGGGCCTTCTTTGGACTTGGGGTACTGCTGACGGCCGCGGCGCGCATGGCCGCCACCCGCAGGTCGCTGCGGACGCGGCGCTTCACCGGGAGCCGGCATGAGGCCGCCGGGAGCTCCGCCGGGGCCGGGCCGCTGGCCGAAGCCAGGCCGCGCACCCATGCCCGGACGCTGACCGAAGCCGGGACGCGCGCCGGGTGCTCCACCCGTGGGTGAGCTGCGCGTGGGGTGCATGGGACGGCGCGTGCCGGGGGCGCCAGGCGCTCCACCGGGTCCTCCACCCATGCCGGGCCGCTGACCAGGGCCGCCTGGACGGCGATCGAAGATAGGACGTCCGCGCTGGATGCCTCCAGCTCCCGGTGCACCTTGGGGAGTCGCGGGAGCGGCGGCAGCAGGTGCGGGCAGGGGCGCGGTGTAGACCGGGCGGGGACCGGTTTGCGGCATGATGACGCGGCGCGGCGCTGGAGCAGTTGCGGCGGCCGCAACTGGTGCCGCAGCAACGGGAGGAGCATCGACCTTTACCTCTGGCAGCGACGCGGCTGGCGTTACTGCGACCGGTGGAACCGCAGCTGGGGATGCAGCAACAACTGGCGGCTTCGCGACTACCGGACTTGGCGGAGGCGTTGCGGCGACAACTTCGCGCGGCGCGGGCGGATGTACTGCACCAGGTGCACTCCCAGGCGCACTTCCAGATGCACTGACGGCGGCCACCGGCGGCTTGGCAACCACAGGCCCTGCCGGGGGTTTTGCCGCAATGGCCGGGGTCTGCGGCGGCGCTACGATCGGGGCAGCCTGGCGCGGCTGCGGAACGATCTTGCGTGGAGCAGGTTTAGCAGCTTCAGGTGAAGGCGCCGGGCGCTCGACAGCGGGAGCTGGGGCTGTCGCAACAGGCGCGGTCACTGCGGACACAACCGGTTTTGCCGGAACCGTCTGGGTGGCAGGGCGAGGAGCGCCGGCTACGGGAGCAGCAGACACGGGACGCGGCGGAGGCGCGTCGGCTTCGTCCTTCTTCTGCTGGATAGCTTTGAGTACGTCGCCCGGCTTTGAAACGCGCGACCAGTCGATCTTCGGCTTGGGAGAAACAGCTTCTGCTCGCGCCGCTGTGCTCGCGCCGGACTTGTTGCGTTGGAAGTGAGCGCGCACACGCTCAGCTTCGTCAAGCTCTAGTGAACTGGAGTGCGTCTTCTTCTCAACGACGCCTACGATATCGAGAACATCCAGAATAGCCTTACTCTTAACTTCCAGTTCACGTGCTAAATCGTTGATTCGAACTTTACTCATCCGCCCCTTTTATACCTGCTCCTACGGCTCTAGCTGTACATAGCAACCTCTTGGCAGCAGGCTGTGAAGCTATTTCTATTATGGCCCGAAATGGCGCGATTTGCGTCGCCCATCTGCGGCTGATGTAGATAAGAACGGCGCATAACTACACGCCGCCCTCTTGCTTCTTGTCGTCTTCCTCGCGAAATTCGCCTGGTTCAGCAATATCCGCATCAACCGCGCTTTCGCGCAGCCTTTCGCTGGTGTCGTGTTCTCCGGGATCAACTGACTCGGCGCCTTCGGCATCCAGGTCCTCGCCCGTCTCAGTGATCTCGGCAAGCTGTTCTTCGGCGACTTCGTCGTCGATGAGTCCGGAGCCCTCAGCGCTCGTCGGCTCTTCATCGTCCTGAGTCAGATCAAGCCTGAGCGCATCTTCTTCTTCGGCCAGGCTGGCATCAGATGCAGCTTCAGCCGCGATGGCTTCAGCTTCGCCCCCTGTGGCCGCAACTGGTGCCGGCGCGGGCCGCTCTTCGCCAGGTTCGTATTCGCCGAAATAGTGACGTACGGCGACGCTGATCTTCTCCAGTGTTTTTTCACCGATGCCCGGGATTTCCTCAAGCTGTTCCGGCGTCATATCCGCCAGCGCTTCCACCGTTGTGATGCCGGCGGCGACCAGCTTCTGGATGATCGATTCGCCCAGTTCGCTGACCTGTTCGATCGCTGTTGTGGGACCACCGCCCATGCCCTGCATCTGCTGCTCGACTTCCTGGCGCTTCTCCTCTTCGCTCTTGATATCGATCTTCCAGGCCAGGAGTTTGGCGGCAAGGCGCACGTTCTGCCCTTTCTTACCGATCGCCAGCGAAAGCTGCGTATCGTCGACGATAACTTCCAGCTGCTTTTCGCCGAGATCCGTGATGGTGACCCGGCTGACCTTCGCCGGCTGCAGCGCCTTTTCAGCAAATGTGGTGATCTCTTCGCTGAACTCGATGATGTCGATCTTCTCGCCACGTAGCTCGCGAATGATCGACTGCACGCGCATACCCTTCATTCCCACGCAGGCGCCGACCGGGTCGACGTCCTTGTCGCGTGACATGACTGCGATCTTGGTGCGCTCGCCAGCCTCGCGCGCGATAGCGCGAATCAGGACGGTGCCATCGTAGATTTCAGGAACCTCACTGTGGAAGAGGTTCTGCACCAGCTCCGGCGCGGCGCGGGAGACGATGACCTGGGGACCTTTGGCGGCGCGGTCAACGCGCAGCAGCACCACCCGAACACGCTCGCCCACGGCAAACTGCTCCAGGCGCGATTGCTCGCGGCGCGGCATGCGGGCTTCGGCCTTGCCCAGGTCGAAGATCACATCCTGCGGCTCAATCCGCTTAACCGTGGCATTTAGCACTTCATTGGTGCGATGGTTGTATTCGTTGAATACAGTATCGCGTTCAGCCTCGCGCACTTTCTGGAAGATGACCTGCTTGGCCATCTGCGCAGCGATGCGGCCAAGGACATCCGTGGGCTTGTAGTAGCGGATTTCGCCGCCAACTTCCACTTCGGGCGCGAGCCCGCGGGCCTCGTCCAGACCGATCTGGTTGACCGGGTCCTCGATCAGCTCGGGAGTCTCGACGACCGTCTTATAGACGTAGGCGCGAATCTCACCGGAGTCCTTGTCCAGCTCGGCACGCATATTTTCCTGCGTCTTGTAGTACTTGCGCGTGGCGAGGGCGATGGCGTCTTCGACAGCGGAGACGACGATGCCGGGATCAATGCCCTTATCACGGCTTAAAGCTTCGATGCTCTGGTAAAGCGCACTTGCCATATTTCTCTCTCAGTTGCATTTCGACGGCGCTGTGAGACGCGGTCGAGGGTTCAGCTGCCCACATGTGGACAGGAAACTTTAGATTTCCGGGATCAGGTTGGCCTTTTCGATATTGGAAATCTCGATTTCGGCGGTTTCCTGATTTGCTTTCTTGTGTTTGCCCTTCGGTTTCAGGGCGCTCAGGTCGATGGTGATAGCGTGGTCGCTCACCTGTGTGAGCCTGCCTTGCCAGTGGCGGTTGCACGCGACCGGCTCAAAAGTCTGGAGCTTTACCAGGCTGCCGGAAAAGCGGCGGAAATCCTTGTTGTCATGGAGCTTGCGATCAAGCCCCGGCGATGAAATTTCGAGCGTATAGTCTTCATCGGGAATAAGTTCCTCGACGTCGAGAATTGTCCCGAAATCGCGGCTGAAAAGCTGGCAATCGTCGTGCGTAATTCCGGACAGTCTCTCCCTGTTGGCATGTGCATCTGGCTCCTGATCAGCGTCTTCCCGAGCCTGAGCCACCAGTCCGGCGCGCTCTTCCGCGTTCTTCTCGATGAAGACACGCAAGATCCGGTCCTTGGCCGCACGCACATACTCGACCTCGACCACGTCAAGGCCGTGCGAGGCGGCAACCCGCTGGGCGGTAGTGCGAATTTTGTCGAGGCTGAGGACCATATCCGGTTTTAACGGACGAATTTGCAACGATCATTTCAGTGCAAATAAAAAGTGGGCTATTAGCCCACTCATCTCTCCGAGCCTGCCGGCAGTTCACAGTCCAGGCGCGGACAAACTCGTCTGCTATTACAGAATACGCCCTTTTCGGAAGGAGTTCAATCCGGGGTTGGCGGCGGTAGCGGGTCAGCTTACTTGCGCGGATTCCCTCTGAATTTATATGATTTTTTGCTGTTCATTCAGCGCCTCTAATGCGCTGAAGTCTGAGAACTGGCATTGCGATGGTCAAGACTGACTTCAAGTCTGTGGATGAGTACATCGCCTCGCAGCCCGAGGCCGTGCAGGGCGTACTCGAGTGTGTGCGGAGCGCCATCCGCAAGGCCATGCCTGCGGCCCAGGAAGTGATCTCATACAAGATCCCCGCGTACAAACTGAACGGTGCTCCTGTCCTCTGGTTTGCTGGATGGAAACGACACTATTCGCTCTACCCCGCCGGCGATCGCATCGTCGCGGCACTCAAGGACGACCTTGCACCGTACGAGATCAACAAGGGCACGATCCGCTTCCCGCTCTCCGAGCCCGTTCCTGTGAAGTTAATCGAACGCATCGCGAAGTTCCGCGCGAAGGAAGTCAGCGAGCGCGAAAAGGCGATTGTAGCCGCGCCGAAAAAAAGCTAGGCTGCCGGGGGCGTTAGCAAACTGCCCCACCATCCTAGTCGACGAGAGCAACCGCCGGCAGCCTTTGCTCTCACAACACAAAATCACGTCGCCAGCCGGTTGCCATCGAACTTTCTATGGAATACTTGGCCAAATGGTGAGGTCCAATATGAGCAACGAAAACCCCTATGCAGAGTATCTGGGCGGCCAGGAGCCGCTGAAAGTCCTCGCTACAACCTCTCGCAAGATCGAGGCGATCCTCGAAGATCTTGGCTCGGAACGCGTGGATGAGCCTACGGCGCCAGGCA
>DATAQX010000332.1:0-3896 GCA_036264455.1 Silvibacterium sp.
ACCGCATCAGCATATTCGCGCTCTTCAAGCCGAAGGTTCGAAACTTCCCGATCGGTTGCCTTGGCGAACCTTCCGCTGGCATGCAACACCCAGGCGTCGTCGTCCAGGCTGAAAATCTGAAAGGAATCTTCCTCCAAGAGGATCTGAACGGTTCGCACGTCTCCGTGCGACAGAGGCAGAGACTCGACAACCGCAAAATCCTGCAGGGCCTCGGACCTATGACCCGCAGTTTCCAGGGCTCGCCTTGCAATTTCGATGAATGCAGTCATCGGCAACAAGACACGCCCCGCGATCTTATGATCCGCAAGCCAGGGCATGGCTTCCAGGCTGACCGACGTTTCAAAAACTTCATTCGCAAGCCGAGGAGAGCGGACACGGCGCATCGTCATCGGATGCGTCTCCACCTCCACCGATGACGCGGACCTTGGGACTTCCAGCCAGAGTTTTTGTCTTTGATAGGGATAGACCGGCAGCTCCACCGGCGGCACAGGATCGGCGTATACCCTTTCCCATGCGATCGAGCATCCGCCGATGTACAGTTTGCCAAGTGCCGCAAGTATCGCCTCCGGTTCGTCGGCATCGCGGCGCATCGATGCGACCAGCATGCTGGGCTCAGCATTCGGCTGCAGGGACTCGGCGATCGAGTCGAGCAGAACGGGATGAGGACCGACCTCTAGAAATATCTCGGCTCCCAGCTCTGCGGCGGTTTCGATGGCATCGGCGAAGAGAACCGGTTGACGGACATTGCGAGCCCAATAGCCGGCATCGAGATCGCCTGCGGCAATCCGCTTGCCAGTAACGGTGGAGATCATCGGTACCTGCATCAGTTGGCGCGGGATCTCACCAAGATCGCGAAACAACGTCTCGCTGCAAGACTGCATCTGCGGGCTATGAAATGCGTATTCAACACGCACCGGACGACTCGCAATCCCGCGATCGCGTAGTTGGTTGACCAGGGAATCTATCGCGGCAGTCTCGCCGGATACGACGGTCGATCGCGGACTGTTCACACAGGCGATCGAGAGGCTTTCTCCCCAAACCTCGAGTTCCTTCGCCACTTCGGTCCGACCCTGATAGACAACGGCCATTCTTCCCCGTCCGGCGGCCTGCTCCATCAGCCTTCCGCGCAGTACCACGACGCGTGCCGCGGTTTCCAGAGACAGGGCTCCGGCGATGTGAGCTGCCGCCGCTTCTCCGATGCTGTGGCCTAGCACGGCCGATGGCACGATGCCCCAGGACTGCCACAACTTTGCGAGTGAGACTTCAATCGCAAACAACGCCGGCTGCGCATACTCGGTGCGGGCGAGCCTGCTTTCGGTCGCGGAGACTACATCCATGACCGACCATCCCGCAAATTTTCTAATCTGGGCATCGCATTCATCCAGCGATGCGCGAAAGACAGGAAAACGCTTGTATAGGCCCAGGCCCATGCGAAGCCACTGCGAACCTTGCCCGGAAAAAACGAACACAATGGTCTTTGCATCGTGCGCCGCGCGGCCGCGAGCCACGCCGGGCCGGGCCTTGCCCGCAATGTATTCGTCCAATTGCGCGCAAATGGCGCTGGTGGACGACCCGGTCACAGCCAGCCGCTCCTCGTAGTGATTGCGTCTGGTCGAGGCACTGTGGCAGATGTCATACAACGGCAGATCTCGTCCGCTTCCGTTTAGGAAATTCCGCCAGTCACGGGCAAATTGGTCGCACGCTTCCTGCGTGCGTGCAGAAATAGGCAGAACGTAGCTGCGAGAATCTGTCTCCACGCCCTCATTGCGACGAGCCGCGACTCGCGGCGCTTCCTCAAGCACGATATGCGCATTGGTTCCACTGAAACCGAACGAGCTCACACCTGCAAAGCGTCCGTGCTCGGAACGCGGCCAGGGGGTGGGTGCCACAGGCACATAAAACCGGGTACCCTCCAAAATCACATGCGGATTGCGCTCTCGATAATGAAGATTCGGCGGGATCTCCTGGTGATGGAGGGCCAAGGTGGCCTTGATGAAGCCGGTAATGCCCGATGCCGCCTCGAGATGGCCGATATTGGTTTTGACGGAGCCAAGCGCGCAGGGCCGGTCGCCCAGGGCTGTGCTCCCAATTGTCTCGGCTAAGGCCTCTACTTCGATCGGATCACCTAGCGCCGTTCCGGTCCCGTGCGTTTCAACATAGGAGATGTCGGCAGAAGACACGCGGGCATTCTCAAGAGCGGCTCGAATCACCTTTTGTTGAGCGAGGCCGTTCGGGGCCGTCAGAGCATTCGTGCGCCCGTCCTGGTTGGCTGCTGTTCCGCGGATGGCCGCATAGATACGGCATCTCTCGGCGAGAGCATCGGTGAGCGGCTTGAGCAGAACAATGCCGCAGCCTTCGCCGGGCACAAAGCCGTTTCCACTTGCATCGAAGGTGTGGCATCGGCCATCCGGTGACATCATCCCGAGTTTCGACAGGCACAGATAGTGCTCCGGCCTGAACTTCAAACTGACTCCCCCCGCTATCGCGGTCCGGCAGGAACCTGTGCGAAGACTCTGGCAGGCGAGGTGAACAGCAACCAGCGAGGATGAGCAGGCGGTATCAATCGTGACGCTGGGTCCATGCAAATCGAGCAGGAACGATATACGTCCGGACGCCATGCTGTGCGAGACTCCCACGGACGTGTGCGGACCAATCGCGCGAGCGTTCCCCAACGCAAGCCGAGCGTAGTCGGTTCCATATACGCCAAGAAAGACTCCAGTCGATGTTCCGCCGAGCCGATCCGGAGCGATACCCGCATTCCACAAGGTTTCCCATACCACCTCAAGCAGCACACGCTGCTGCGGGTCCATGGCAGAAGCCTCGCGCGGCGAAATCCCGAAGAACGATGGATCGAAGTGATCAAAATCCTGGAGGAAGCCGCCCCATCGGGTGTTCATCTTCCCGTCAACATGAAAGTCCGGATGGTAATAACGGTCAACATCCCATCGATCGGCCGGAATTTCCGAAATCGCACCCTCGCCGGCGTGCAGAAGCTGCCAGTACTCCTCAGGCGATTTCACTCCTCCGGGAAGGCGGCAGCCGATGCCCACGACCGCGATCGGTTCGGAAAACAGGAGGTCCGAATCGGCCTGCTCGGATCGGAGACGGCTGATCGTCAAAGCAAGTTTGGCTGCCGAAAGAGCTTTCTCTTGGCCGTTGTTCATTTCGTCTCTGCCGCTTTCACCAGGGATTGAAGAACTTCCTCTTCCGACATCTGAGCGATGGCAGACATGGCTGGCTTCGCCGACGTTTTCCGGCTCTCCATGGCTTCAGCGCGCTCAGGCATGGCGGCCTGGGATTCCGGTTCGAGTCGTCTTGCCACTTCTTTGGCAAGCAGTTCCAGTGTTGGAAAGTTGAATATTGCGGTCACAGGCAATCGAATCCCGAGAGTATCCGTGACTCGACGTGCGATCTCCACCGCCATCAGGGAGTCGACGCCCATCGAACCAAAACGCTTGGTGGATTCGATGCGTGAGGCCTTGCTCTTCAGAACCGCAGCCACGAGGTTCTTGAGGTGCGATTCAAGCGTAGCGGCGCGTTCCGCCATGGGCAGGGCTACGAGTTGGGCACGTTTTCCACTCTCCGCCTGCGCCTTTCCATCCGTGGATGCGACGAATTCAGAAAATACCGGAGACGTTCTTCCCAAAGAATTGAAAGCAAACCGTTTCCAATCTATTGGGGCTGCGCAGGCCAAGGGGGTCGACCGGGCTAGTAAGCGATGGAGGCCGTCGAGGGCGGCCGCGATCGTGAAAGCGCCGATTCCCTGCTCGGCCCAGGCGAGAAGGCTTCGAGTCGCGCCGGATTGGCGTGCCATTCCGGCATCTTTCCAGGGACCCCACTGGACGCTTATACCGGGTAGTCCGCGGACGTGCCGCAGCGTTGACAGCCCATCCAGA
>DATAQX010000389.1:0-4236 GCA_036264455.1 Silvibacterium sp.
TCTATTTCGAGGCAGCGGACGGTGAAGCTGGTGAAGGAATGGGGCGAAAGCTTCGGAGTCTATGGACGCTTTGAGACGATATTGAACGATGTGACTTTTGACAAATACCACGTATTTCGAGCTGAGTCGCGCATAATGCCCGACGACCCATCCGCGTCGAAGAAGCAATAGAAATCAGTTTGGCTCACAGGAACTCCGGAGTTCTGCTCTTCGGGCCGCTCAAGCTCGTCGAGCATGCGTTGACGAAGTGGGGTCATGGGAAAGTCCTCCTGTGACCCGCACCCTAGTCCTCACCCACTTCGCCCGTCACACCCCAAAGCTCAGGCCGCCGCGCCAGCGGCTTAGTCCTAACGGGCTTCTCGTACAGTTGGCCGACCATCTGTCCGATTTGACGACTACACGGACATGTAGCTCCGTCTCTCACAGAGTGAGTTGGCGATTTACCACCAACTGGGCCCGTCCCCATCCGGCGCTAAGCGAATGAAAGCGCTTGTGAAGAAGCACATTGACTCATGCCGGAGTTGAACTTAGGATCAGTCTGTCCATAACAGCAATGGCAGAATGATCTCCACGATCATTTCGCGCTACCGCATCGTTGAAAAGATCGGCCGCGGTATGGGTGTGGTGTGCAAGGCAGTCAACGCCGACCCAGGTCGCTTCGTTGCGTTGAAGCTCCTTCCCGGCAGCAATTATCGACGTGAATCGAAATATGACTCCTGAACTCTGGCAGCGCCTGAAGCCGTTGTTCCATGCCGCCCTGAAAGAGGACCTACAGACACGTGCCACATTCGTAGATGCTGCCTGCGGTAACGATCTCGAACTAAAGATGCACCTCAAACTGCTTCTCGATGCGGAACAGCAAAACACGGGTTCGCGAGACGCCCCACTAATCAACCTCAAGGGTTTCCCCGATGACAACGGCATCCCCTTCATTCCTGTAGTGATCGGCCAAACCATCTCGCACTACCGAATCATCGAAAAGCTGGGCGGCGGCGGCATGGGTGTTGTCTACAAAGCGGAGGATTCCTCCCTTGGCCGGTTTGCCGCACTTAAATTTCTCCCAGACCACATGGCCCAGGACCCTCAGGCGCTCGACCGCTTTCGCAGGGAGGCGCGTGCCGCGTCCGCGCTAAATCATCCCCACATCTGCACGATCTACGAAATCGGCGACCAGGACGGCCAGGCGTTTATTGCCATGGAATATATGGAAGGCGCCACGCTGAAGCATCGCATCGCCGGCAAGGCGTTGCCGTTTGATGAAGTGCTCGAATGGGGAATCGAAATAGCCGACGCGCTCGGTGCCGCCCACGCCAAGGGAATAGTTCATCGGGACATCAAGCCTGCGAACATCTTCATCACCGAGCGCGGCCATGCCAAGATTTTGGATTTCGGTCTGGCCAAGTTAATCCCACCCGTCAGCTCCCGCAATCCTTTGACCATACCGACAGTCACCCAAGCCGATCGGCTCACGCAACCCGGCACAATGATGGGAACCGGCCCCTACATGTCACCCGAACAGGTACGCGGCGAAGAGATGGACACCCGCACCGACCTGTTTTCCTTCGGCGTGGTGCTCTACGAGATGGTGACGGGGATCCAGCCGTTCCGTGGCGAAACCATCGGCGTCGTCACAGAAGCGATCTTGAATCGAGCGCCGGTTGCACCGGTGCGCCTCAATCCCGATCTTCCCCAAAAACTCGAAGCGGTCATCGACAAGGCCCTGGAGAAAGACCGGAAGCTGCGCTACCAGAACGCCGCCGATATGCGCACGGATCTGCAGCGCCTGAAGCGCGATTCAGATTCGAGTCACGTAACCGCCGCGCCAGCGCAAGTCGAATCGAAGCCTGCCTCGAAATCAGCTCGATGGGGGTTGGCCGCTGGCGCAGCGATATTGCTCATCGGGCTTGCCGTCGTCGGTCGGATATATTTCTCCCCCAAGATACACGCGCTCACGGACAAGGACACCATCGTCCTCGCCGACTTCACCAACACGACCGGCGACCCGGTGTTTGACGGTTCGCTGCGGCAGGGACTTTCCGTACAGCTGGAACAATCGCCCTTCCTGAGCATCATCTCTGACCAGCAAATCCAGCAGACCCTTGGCCAGATGGGCCATCCAGCCGATGCAAAACTCACGCCACCGATTGCGCGGGAACTCTGCCAGCGGGCCGGGAGTGCCGCCGTCCTCGACGGTTCGATCGCGCAGATTGGCACCCAGTACCTCCTCACCCTCAAAGCGGTCAACTGCGAGAATGGGAAATCGCTGGCGAGCACGGAGGCCCAGGCGACCGACGAGAACCATGTGCTCGAAGCACTTGGAAAAATGTCCGCCGATCTTCGGAATAAACTGGGCGAGTCTCTCAGCACCGTCCAGAAGTTTGATACGCCTTTGGAACAAGCAACAACACCATCGCTCGAGGCCCTCAAAGCCTTCAGCTCAGGTTTTAGAGCGATCAGCACAAAAGGATCGGACGCGGCGATTCCGTTTTTCAACCATGCCATCGAACTCGACCCAAACTTTGCGCTCGCCTATGCCTATCTGGGTATCGTAGAAAACGATCTGGGTGAAAGCGGCCTCGCTGTGGAACACCACCGAAAGGCATATGAACTGCGCAACAGAACCAGCGAAGCGGAGAAGTATTTGATCACCGCCATGTATCACAAAGATGTCACCGGAAACATCGAGAAAGCGATTGAAGCTTGTCGGCTATGGATACAGGCATATCCGCGCACGGAGATACCCCACACCTTCTTGTCGGGGGCAGTTTTGCCGGTCATTGGGCAATATGAAAAGGGCGCGGAAGAAGCCACGGAGGCTATCCGCTTAAAGCCGGACTTTTCCATCGCCCACAACCTACTCGCCATGATCTACATCGCTCTGAATCGCCTCGATGACGCGAAGACCGTATACGCCCGCGCTCAGGAACGCAAACTAAATAACCCCCTCTTTTATATCGGCTTCTACGAAATTGCGTTTTTGCAGAAAGATGAGGCTGGCATGGCGCAGCAGATCGCAAAGACGACGGGCATGCCGGGATGGGAGGACCAGATACTAAGTATGCAAGCCGATACTGCCGCCTATGCAGGTCGCCTCAAACACGCCCGGGAGTTTTCCCAACATGCGATCGATTCCGCCGAACGGGCAGGTGAGAAAGACCCGCCTGCAATGTACTCCGCCACGTCTGGTTTGAGAGAGGCCTGGTTCGGCAACACAGACGAAGCGCAGCGCCGCGTCACCTTGGCATTGAAGCGCACGGCAAGCCGAGATGTGCAGTATTTTGCCGCGCTTGCGTTCGCATATTCGAAGGAAGACGCGCGAGCACGGGCATTGGCTGGCGAATTGGGCAAAAGATTCCCGGAAGACACGATCGTGCAGTTCAATTATCTGCCGACCCTCCGCGCAAAGCTTACGCTCAACAAAGGAAACGCTTCTGAGGCGATTGAGAGTCTTACCGTCGCCGCACCGTATGAGCTTGGGGGGTCGACTAACTGTCCCCTCAACTGGACCACCATGTATCCGGTTTTTGTTCGTGGCGAAGCCTATCTGGCCGCGCGTCAGGGTAGCGGAGCCGCCGCCGAGTTCCAGAAAATCCTCGACCACCCCGGCATCATCGTGAACCAATCCATCGGCGCACTCGCCCATCTCGGCCTCGCCCGCGCCTACGTGTTGCAGGGTGACACCCCCAAGGCCAAAGGGGCCTATCAGGATTTCCTGACCCTGTGGAAAGACGCGGACCCCGATATTCCTGTCCTGATCCAGGCCAAAGCGGAGTACACGAGGCTGAAGTAGCAGCGAGAAGCTCGCCCAGGGATTCAAATTCCAGCGCACTGTCTGAACGGTTGCGTAGGAGTCGGCCGCGTCAAAGTAGTGCTAAATCGCCATATCGCTCATCGAGAGGTTTTCGATCCATTGAAAGGCACTTTCTTGGGTTTGCGGGAGGATCACCGCCAAACCTGACCTTACTCATTTTTTGGGTTGGGGAAGGGTTGGCGACAAACCGCCCAGAACTCATCAACAAGTCCTATGAGAGCAGTTGTCCTATGAGAGCAGTTGTCAAGGAAAGATTTTCCCTCCGCCCTCTCCGAGAGGAGATAGATGCGGCGATTGGCATCCAGCCCGATCTGAGATCTGGAGAGGCTTTGTGTTCGCGACGTGCTTCTCCCAGACCCAGGCAGTCGTCGGTTTCTGCTCGAAGGTTTCATGACTCGATGGTTCGACGCCTTCGGTCCGGAAGC
>DATAQX010000401.1:0-9190 GCA_036264455.1 Silvibacterium sp.
TTGCGCTGGGTGAGGAGCTCGCCTGCCTTGAAGATGATCTCGGCGCGCTTGGGCGCGGGGGTCAGGCGCCAGCTCTTCCAGGCTTCGGCGGCGGCGGCGACGGCGTCGTCGATGTCGGCGGCGGAGGAGGACTGGAATTCACCGATGATGTCGTCGGAGTTGGCGGGATTGATATTGAGGAAAGTCTTGCCGGTGCGGGAGGCGACCCACTGGTCGCCGATGAGGTTTTTGTAGAGCTTGTGGGACACGGAAATCTCCTTAGGGCGAAACATTTAAGGATAGCGAAAGTCGGGCTTTATCGACAGAGCAGGTAGTTTTCGGCCCGCTCGCAGGATTTCCGTCTTGACAATATATATATATCAATGAATATATATAACAATCATGACCGATGTTGAAGATTTTATTCCGCTCAAGACGCAGTGGTTTCACATCCTGCTCTCGCTTGCAGCCGGGGAGCAGCACGGCTACGGAATCATGCAAGAGGTCCTGCAGCGCACGACCGGAAAGGTACGGTTGTGGCCGGCGACGCTATATGGATCGATCAAACGGCTGATCGAGGCGGAACTGATTGAGGAATCTGACGAACGGCCCGCGCCGGAACTGGACGACGCGCGACGCCGCTATTACCGGCTGACGGCGCTCGGCCGGCAGGTGCTGGACGCGGAGTGTGATCGCCTGCAGGAATTGGTTCGCGCAATTCAAGTGAAGCGAGCAATGGTGACGGAATAGCGAGGGTGACGGAATGAATCTCGCATGGCGGATTTATCAGCGACTGGCGCAAGCCTTTCCGCACGAATTCAAACTGGCTTATGGCGATGACGTGATGCAGCTCGGAGAGGATGTGGTGGAGCAGGTCGCCAAAAGGGAGGGAGCTGCGGGGCTGATCCGGCTGATCGCGGACATCGCGGTTCGCGTACCGATTGAATACCTGAGCGAAATGCGGCGCGATATGCGCTATGCGGCGCGGGCACTGATCAAGGCTCCGGGATTCGCGCTGGTCGGGATTGTTTCGATGGGACTCGGAATCGGGCTGACGACGAACGTGTACAGCTCGGGATGGGCGTTGCTGACACGCGAATTGCCGGCAGCGGCAAACGCCAAACGGTTGGTCATGCCCGAGAAGCCTGTGTCGTACTACTACATCGAGCAGTATCGGGCTCAAAAGAGCCTGTTTGCTGGGGTGGCCGCCTTGGAGAACGGCGTCCCGTTCAACGTCGGCTTGGAAGACCATTTGGACTCGAAACCGGAACGCATCTTCGGACAACTTGTATCACCCGATTATTTTTCGGTGCTCGGCGTCCAAGCCCAGCGTGGACGACTTCTCGACCCTGAGCTTGACAAGCCCGGCGATGCGTCCGTCGTCGTGATCAGCGATCGTTTCTGGCGCAGCCATCTTAACTCCTCTCCTGACGCGGTGGGGCAAACACTTCGCCTGAATGGGCAAAACGCGACCATTGTGGGAATCACGCCGAAGAATTTCGATGGCGCTCTTTCCATGAATCCGGCTGAGTTGTTCGTTCCTATCACGGCGCCGGCGACGCTCGCTCCGGAGCTGGGGAACGACGTGCTGCATCAACGCAATGCGAAGGAGTTCCTGGCAGTGATGTGGCTGGCACCCGGCGTCACCATCGATTCTGCGGAAGCTGCTCTCGATGGGATCACGCGCCGTTTGGACGAACAGGATCCTTCGGCGCCGGTACGCGCGGACAAAGCCAAACGGGTGGTCTTGCTTCCGGCAGGTACCCGAGCGCCGATCCCCCGGAATATGAGGCTCCTCATCTCCGGATTCTTTGTCGTGTTGATGGGAATTGTTATGACCATCGCATGCATGAACCTGGCAACCATGCTGCTCGCGCGGGGCGCGAATCGCCGCAAGGAGTTTGCGATTCGCCTGGGAGTCGGCGCCAGCCGTTTTCGCCTGGTCCGGCAGATGGTAAGCGAAGGCATATTGCTTTCGCTGCTGGGCGGCATAGCCGGATTCGCGCTGGCGTATGTTCTCTCCGTCTTGAACGCGCAAATGGGAAGGCCCGCGGGGGCGCCGCTGGGACCCGTTGTCTCAATGGATTGGCGCGCAGCCATCTTCGCGTTTGCTCTTGCGGTAGTGTGCGGAGTTGGCTTCAGTCTGGCCCCCGCCTTGCAGGCTACCAATTCTGATGTGGCTCCTGCGCTCAAAGACGGCTCGGCGCTTCAGTTGTCTGGTTACCGGCGTTTTGGTTTGCGCAATCTGGCCATGGTAGCCCAGCTCACGGGGTCACTCATGCTGCTACTGGTTACGGGCTACCTGGTAATGGGACTCGCCCAGGTAAACAACGTCGAGACCAGATTCGATCCGAAGACAATGGTTCTTGTGTCCATCGATCCGATGCATGATGGCTACACACCCGAAAAAGCAAAAGCCCTGTTCGAGAAACTGCCGGAACGTCTTCGTGACTCCGGTGTGGTGGGCAGCTTCGCACTGGCAGCAGATCCGCCCTTTTCGAGTAAAGATCCTGACGATGCGGGCTTCCAGCTTACTGCGGAAGACTCGCGAATCCAGAAGACCCTGATCAGCGAAACAGTGGGCGCGGGCTATTTTGCCGCATTGAACGAGCCCATGCTGGCGGGACGGGAATTCGAGGAGCGCGATCAACGCATTCAGATTCAAAGGATCCAGACTCAACGAGACCTGGCTCAACGAGACCAGGGCTCACCGGGCCAGCCAGACACTACGAAGGCCGCGGCTTCTCCTGCCGTTGTTTTACCTGTCATCCTGAATCAGAGCGCGGCGCGCGCATTTTTCGGAAATGGCAATGCGCTTGGAAAGCGTCTTCGCGATGACCGGCAATCTTATGAAGTAGTCGGCGTGGTCGGCGATTCGAAAAATGCTAGCGGAGTCAGGCAATCCATTTCTTACTTGCCACTTACGCAGCAGGATTTCGCGCGGTCTTCTGCCGGCGGCATCACGATACTTGCACGTGCGGATGCGGACTCGGATGCGTTGAGCGGAATTCGAAGCGTGATCGCTTCCATCGACCCGAAGCTGACCATCTTTAATGTGCAAACGCTCAACGAATACCTGGAATTTAGCCGGTACACCATGCGGGCCGGTCTGCGGACATACGGCGGAATTGGCCTGTTTGGCCTATTGCTTTCCGCAATCGGACTTGCCGGGATCACTGCTTATACGGTTGCGCAACGGCGCAAGGAGATCGGAATTCGCATGGCGCTGGGTGCGCGTAAGGCGCAGATGCTGCGGCTGGTGCTGCGCGAAGGCATGGCTCTGATCGCTGTAGGAACGGTTCTAGGATTTCTCGGCGCAGTCGCGATGGCGAAGGTACTTTCGTCACTGACCAGTGTTTTTGCCGACGCGTTGAAGGTCAGCACCAGCGATCCGCGCTTGCTTGTCGGCGCGCCATTGCTACTGATAGGTGTATCCTTGCTCGCCTGTTACCTGCCGGCGCGTAAGGCGACTGGGATTGACCCATTCAAGGCATTGCGACAGGAGTAAAGCACTTCAAGATGGTATTGGATAAGAGAATTCGCAGGAATTCAGTTGACATAGGGGCTGATTAGTACCACAATGTGATTCTAATCATGCTGGGAGAATTCGAATACGTCCTGATTACGGCGGCGGCTGGCCTCGGAGACAACGCCTATGGCGCGGCTATTCGCGAAGAGATCGAGGCAACGACCGGGCGGCGGTGCTCGCTCGGCGCGCTCTACACGACGATCGATCGCCTGGAAGCCAAGGGCCTGCTGACAACATGGATGAGCGATGCGACTCCGCAGCGGGGCGGGCGGGCGAAGCGCATGGTGAAGGTGACGCCTAAGGGTGTAGGGGCGGCGAAGGATTTCTACGAGGCGATCACGCGCGTTAGCCGCGGGGCATCCTGGGTCGTGAACCGAGGAGGATTCGCCTCATGACGAATAGCGGCTGGGTATTGGTCGAAGTGGCTGCAAGGCTGCTGGCGCGCGACGAACGCGAAGCCGTGCTGGGCGACCTGGTTGAGTCCGGTGAGAGCGCGTGGCGGGGAGTACCGGACGTGTTTGGCCTGGCGCTTCGCCGGCAGGCGCTTTTGTGGAAGAGCTGGCGTCCGTGGCTTGCGGCATTTGGCTTAACGTTGCCGAGCAGTTTTCTTTTGATGGGCGCGTCGCTGAGTGTCAGCTCGGCCTATCAACGCGTTTTCGTAACCAGAGTGGCCGGCGGCATTTCGATGAGTCCGGGCGGCCTTTGGGTGCTGGCATGCGGGGCTGTTCTGCTCATGGCGTGGTCATGGACAGGTGGCTTTCTTGTGGGTGCGCTGTCGCGACGGACGTTGTGGGCGAGCGCTTTGCTGTGCATTTCGCCATGTTTCTTTTGCCTGACGCGCTTCCGCATTGAGTCGCTGTCGCGGCTCTGCCTGCTTCTTTTTCTCGTGCCTGCGATCTCCGGTGTTTGCCAGGGCGTTCGATTGATTCACCTCAAATCTCGCGTGGCACTTGCGCTGGCGGTGACGGCGACTACGTTGATGGTGCTCATGTGGAGCAGCGGCGGATTTCAGGTTCTTAACCTGATGCTGATGTGGCCGGCCTGGTATATCGCCGCAACAGCACGGAATTCCGGCAACACGGCTGGATAAGGAGAGGAAGACTTCAATGGTTGCGAAACGGCTGCGCGCTATGTCTGGCCTGGTGCTCGCTTTTGCGATCGCCTGTCTGTCAACGGTTCCGGTTCTTGCCGAGTCTTCGAAAAGCGAGCTTCTGGACCGTGAGCTGCAGTCGAAGAATTTCGCGGGCAATCGAGCAGGCGTTGGCGCGCTGCGGAAGATGGTCATCTACCTTCCTGCCGGCTATAAAGGGTCGGCGAGACGCTACCCGGTGATCTACTTTCTGCCAAACCCGCTCGACGGGAACTATCGGACGATCTTCGATCAGCGGCATGCGCAGGAGCTTTTTGATCGAGCTATCGCTTCCGGTGTGATCGACAAGTTCATACTCGTGTCGATCGACATGGCGACGCCGCTCGGATGCTCGTGGTACGTGAATTCTCCGGTAACGGGCAACTGGGAGGATTTCATGGTGGACGAGCTGGTTCCATACATGGATGCGAACTTCAGAACCATCAATCAACGGGACTCGCGGGCGATCAGTGGGATATTCATGGGAGGCTATGGGGCGATCCGGTTCGGGATGCGACACCCAGAGGTATTCGGCACGGTGTATGCGATGCATCCGGTGGGGACGGGTTCGGGCATTCAAATTATGGATTCACGGCCCAACTGGGATCTTCTGACGAGCGCCAGATCGGCGGACGACCTTAAGAAGGACGGGTTTTCAGTCATTTTTACCAGCATCTTTCAGGCGCACTTGCCCGATCCGGCGAAGCCGCCGCTCTATGTCGACCTACCCGCGCATAAGGTGGGGGATCAGCTGGTGATCGATACAGCTCTCACGGAGCGATTGCGCGAGAACTTCTTTCTGGAAGCCCAGGTACCCCGGTATGCCGAAAACCTGAAATCCCTGAGGGGATTCAAATTGGACTGGGCGCGCAGCGATCCCAATCAGGATCATGTTTATTCCAACCAGGCATTCACCCACAAGCTGAATGAATTCGGCATCGTGCATGAAGCGGAGGAGTACAACGGCACGTGGGGAGAGCCGAACTGGGGCGCGGACGGTCGCGTATACACCGAGGTTCTGCCGTTCTTCCAGCGGCATCTGGTCTTTGACGACAGGAGCGACTCTGCCTTGAATGAGGCGTCCGGCTCGGGTCGCATATCCGCGAACTTCGCAGCGCAGTGACGTTCTTCCCCTGATGCTCTATTCGTCGTCAGGGTCGATGGACGGTCCTTTTTGCGAAAGGAAGAAGTTGGCATTCATTACCGCAGGGATGGTGTGATAGGCACGCGGCACACGAAGAGTGAAGAACCTATGCAAATCGCTCCTTGCACGCTCGTCCGCGAAACCCAGCTGGCCTTCGGTGATGTGATTGATGCCCTCTATCATCCGCAGGATACTGCCAAAATCGTGTGGATCATTGTTGATCGTGCCGGTCGGGGTATAAGCAGAAACTACGATCAACGGCACGCGGAAACCAAGTTGATAATCAGCCTGGCAGTCGGTTGACGTGCAAGGCAGCTTCGACTGAAATTGCGCGGGTTGATTGTCCGACCATCCTCCCCAATCGTCCCAGGTGATCACGATCGCGGTGTTCTCCCAGTATGTCTGGCCCGCGTCCCTGGTCCCTGTGGCGCATTTTTTGTTGTTGCCGATAGCGTTCACCACTGCCGCAACCCACGACGGCCCGTACTGGTCGTCCGGTCCGGCGTGGTCGGACCATCTTCCATCGGGAATAACCCAGTTCACCATCGCCAGGTCGCATTTGCGGATGTCGCGCAGAATGTCGGTGCCCAGATTCTTCGTGTCAACATGGTCATTCCACTCCGTACCGGTACATTCGATGGCGGAGCCCGGATCTCTGACTGGGTTAACCCAGGCGGGCTCGCAAATTGCCTTGATGGAATCCGGCGCCGTCCAGATGGAGCCCGGTGATGGAGCGTAGTACTTCCAGGTGATCGAGTGCGGATAGAGCACGTCAGCCATGCTCTGGTGGTGATAACAAAATGTGCCGACGGGGTTCGTTGGATATTTGAGCGCGGTATTCGTGATTTCGCACTCCTGCACTGAACCTGGGAATTGCGTGCACTTAGGATTCGGAGGGAGCGCGGGTGAAATCAGTCCACTGGTCCCGCCCGCCAGGGCCAGACATCCTGCCTGGCTGCCGACGACCTTGCCATTGAAGTTTTCGGAAACAAATGTGGAATTTTTATCGTCGGCCACCGTCGGCGCCGAGGTGCCGGCAAATATGAATTGATGGGCAGGATAACTCGGACCCTGGTTTGTCTGGTACATGTAATTGGCCCAGCCGTACTGTCTGGCGAGTATGAGGTATGGTTCGAGCAGTGTGCCACGCGAGCCGTCACTATTCGTCACCCCGGGGTTGGATACATAGGCATAAGAATCACCCGCCGGTTTGGAGGTCAACCAGGCACCGTCGTTCCGGCATTCGAACGTTTTCGGGTCGGGATTGCACATTTCAACGAATCCTTTGTGGGAGTGGTCCGGGTCAACGCTGCCCGACAGAAGCGTGGGTTTCAGGGTGACCGGGAAAGGTGGAACAATCGTGCCATCCGGGCCTCGATTGGAGAGGCCGCAAGGGGAGATGTCGTAGCAACTCGTGGTCACCGGCGCGGGAATACAGGCGGCTAATCCGGACGCTCCTCGGGGTATTGGACACGCCGGGGTCAGGAAGTGGAAAAGGTTGTCGGGAGTGCGGTTCTCCTGGAAGATTACGACGACACGTGTGATCTGGGACGGGAACTGCGCGAACGCAACTCCGGACCCCAGCAGCAAGACGAGGGAGATTACTCTGTATTTCATTCGAAACCTCCTGGGTTCTCGAAGAGATCCTGCGAACGAGGGCCCGGTGAAGCTATGCCAGAGGCGACCTAGGCATCAGAAACTGTGGGCTTCCTGCCTCTCTTTGCAGTCGTGAGGTGCGGATGCCTGGCCAATTCCGGCAGTGTGAACCCAAATAGTGGCCAACAGTCGCGCGATGGTGGATCTGCAGTGTAAAGGCGATCGATACCATCCGCCTGAGCTCTTGCAGCAACTGCCGAGGCAGTTATATTGCTCCGCGATTTTGAGATTGTGCAAGGCTTTTAGGATGAATTTTCGCTGCCTCTTTGCGATCCTTTGCCGACACTGACATATCCAGGGAGACGACAGTAGCTGGGTGCGGCGACGACGGCGGAGCTGCGGGGAACGAATGCCTGCGCAGACGTTTCCCGAAACGGGCGAGGGTACTTTTTCCGTGAAGCGCTGTGGAAATATAGTCCGCAACTCCACTGATGCTGCCCCTGTGGCCTTACAATAGGCACGAGTCCTCAAGAAAAGTCGTTTATTTCATGTCATCGAACGGTTATCATTCGCGTCCTTCGCGATCGCACGGTTTGCGATCGCTGTTTAGTGTTTTCTCAAGCGATCTGGCGATCGATTTAGGAACGGCCAACACGCTCGTGTATGCCGCGGGCAAGGGCATCGTGGTCAACGAGCCCTCAATTGTGGCCATCAACAAAAATACCGGCGAAGTAGAAGCCGTGGGCAAGGAAGCCAAGGAGATGCTCGGGCGCACGCCGGGCAATATTGTGGCTATCAAGCCGATGAAGGATGGGGTGATCGCCGATTTCAAGATCACCGAAAAGATGCTGAACTACTTCATTCAGAAGGCGCACAACCGCAAGATGATGGTGCATCCGCGGATCGTGATCGGCGTGCCTTCGGAGATTACGCAGGTGGAGAAGCGCGCGGTCGAGGACTCGGCTTATCGCGCCAAGGCGAGCGAAGTTTTCCTCGTCGAGCAGGCGATGGTAGCCGCCATTGGCGCGGGTCTGCCGATTACCGAGCCAAGCGGCAACATGGTGGTGGATATCGGCGGCGGGACGACGGATATTGCCGTGATTTCGCTCTCGGGAATCGTCTATTCGCGGTCGGTGCGGATGGCCGGCAACCAGATGGACGAAGCCATCATGAACTACCTGAAGCGGAAATATAACCTGCTGATCGGGGAGCGCACGGCGGAACAGATCAAGATCGAGCTGGGGTCGGCGTATCCACTGGAGAGGCCGCTGACGATGGAGATCAAGGGGCGCAACCTGATTGAAGGCGTGCCCAAGACGATCATGATCGAAGACAGCGAGATTCGCGAGGCGCTGGGCGAGTCGATTTCGACGATCATGAATGCGATTCGCGTGGCGCTGGAGCGGACGCCTCCGGAACTAAGCGCCGATATCAGCGATCGCGGCATCGTGCTTACGGGCGGCGGGGCGCTGATCAAGAATCTCGACAAACGGATTCGCGAAGAGACCGGACTGCCGGTTTCGATTGCGGATGACCCGCTGGCCAGCGTGGTTCTGGGCACGGGCAAGATGCTCAGTGACTTCAGGCTGCTGCGCAAGATCAAAATCGACTAGGTATCGAATAGGTACTTGTGTAAGCCGGGGAGGCACGCAGAAAGTGCGAGCGGATGCGTCTTATAATATTGGTAACTCTTGCCCGAAATGCGGGTTGAATCTGCAGAATGATACCGCATCCTGAGGCGAGAACGGCAAGCAGGGGATGCGCGAGGCATCCACGTCAGGCCCATGGAATCTTTCTTCAGCCGTTATAAGAA
>DATAQX010000407.1:0-17751 GCA_036264455.1 Silvibacterium sp.
CGGTGCGAGCCGAAGCAAGAGCCGCATTCTGTTCGAATTGGCGGTCCGCCAGACGGGCGGCTTCCGTCCTCACTTTCAGCCCTTCTTCCGCAACTCCGACCAGGTCCTGTAATTGTTCAACCTTGTCGTAAGCTCTTTCCACCTGAACTGCGACCTCCTCCTCTACCTTGGCGAGAGTGAGTTCGGCCTGTGAAAGCAATGTCCGCGATTCGTTGATCTCAGCATTACGCCGTCCTCCGTCGAACAGGTCATAAGAGAACGTGAAACCGAAGGTGCCGAAGTTGTGGACGAGGAATGGAACTCCACTCTGGTAACTGTATCGTGCCAGTCCGGTGACGTCGGGGATATAGGTGTACCTGGCAGCCGCCAGACCAGCCTGTGCTTTGACAACGGCCTGTTCAGCGGCTCGAATTTCGGGACTATGTTCACGAGCGATTCGAATCGATTCCTCGCGAGAGGGGATCGACATGGATGCAGCGGAGGTGTCTGCTTCCAGCTGGAGTTCCGTATTCAGCGGCAGACCCAGCAGGTCGTTGAGTGTAACCATGAGATCGTGGATCTGCAGCCTTTGCGTCAGAGCAGACTGCCTGGCGTCGAGAACGGAGGCACGGCTTTCAAGAACTGCAATATCCAGGGCGCGGCCTTTTTCAACTGCATCCGCACTTTCCTGCATCTTGACCTGGCTGGAGCTAACCTCCTCCGCCGCAGCCTGTTGTTTGAGTTGGGCAATCAGGATGCCGTAGTACAGTTGCCGTACCTTGAGGGCAACTTCGTTCTCCGCCTGATTCACCTGGATCTTTGCCGTGTTAATATCCGCCGTCGCAGCACGATTCGATTCGTGGATCTTGAACATCTGCGTCAGCGGCTGGGCCAGGCCGGTGCCGCTGGTGTACGCGGTAAGGGCACCCTGGTCAATGAGCAGGGTCTCCCCGGGAATTGGTCCCGTGACTGGATGAACGCCAAAAGTGCCGGCAGGAATCTCCACTCCCGCAAACTCCGTCACGTGCAGGACACTGCTCTCATTCTTGATGTGAGGAAAGTAGTCGGAGCGCGCAATCTCTTTTTTGTGCTCAGCATCGACAACCGAGAGTTGTGCGAGTTTAAGATCCCGGTTCTGCTTGAGAGCAAGATCGATCGCCTGGGACAGCGTCAGCTGCAATGACGAACTATTCTGGGCACGAGCGATTTGGCAGACGCCGAACAGTAGCAGGAAACACAGGAGCGTCGGCAACAGGATTTTCGACGGAGAACGTCGTATTGTCTTAAGCCGCATATCGGATTCCTTCCGGTGCTTTAGTTTCTCTCATGCAGGCACTGCTGCGGCCTGTACGACCTGCCGATATTGAGTAGGGACAGGAGCCATGCACGCGATGACGATCAGGCAGCAGACGACCGACCAGGCCACCAGCATAAAACTGTCGGTGATCGCAAGAGTGAAGGCCTGTTGCCTGACCTGCAGGCCCAGAATCTCTCCGGCTCTTCCAGTTGCCGTCATCAGGCTGGGAGAATGACTCAGCATTCCCGTACTCAGGCCGAGCAGCCGTTGATCTGTGGCAGATTGGCCAAGCTGAACGCCCAGCCCAAGGATGTTTGAGTGAAACTGCTCGCGCACCGAGAGGAAATGCTGCATGAAGGCGACGCCCATCGCGCCGCCAAGAAGCCGGACAGTCTGGAAATAGGCAGCGAAGGTAAGCACATCAATGGGGCGGCTGAGCGCGCCGGTATTCACAACTTCGAGAATGATCGCCCCCACCATCGCGTTGAAGGCCAGGGCCAGGCCAATTGCCATGATCCATTGCGAAGTCCAGAAATTTGTACCCGACCACGCGGAGGTGAGATGAGCATTCATAATGCACGCAATCGCGACTAGACTAAAACCGGTAGTCAGGATGAGACGTGCGTCAATATATTTCAGCAGATACACTGCGAGAACCCCAAAGATGATCTGAGGCAAGGCAACCCGTAGCATTACCGGACCGGTTTGAAGAGGTAGATAGCCTTTGACGCTTCCGAGATAACTGGGAAGAATAACGACTGTCGCCAGCATCACAAAGCGAAAGAAGATTAAGACCACCCCGAGCAGAAGAGTGTTGCGCCGCCCAAGAAAGCCGAGATTGATGAGCGGGTTCGGCAGCGCGAAATGCCGGACAAGTGATGCGGCAAGCATGAATACTCCCGACGCGATCAATCCGACAATAATCCCCGAATTCAGCCAGTCCAGTCTCTGGCCCTGATCGAGAGCGATGTATAGCAGCCCAAATCCTAAGCTGGCATATAAGAAGCCTCTCCAGTTCGGTTTTGGCTGTCCCGGCTTCGGAGTTGGCAACGGCTGCCAGGGAATACCGAAGTAAATCAGGACCATCATGATGGGAGTCAGGATCGCGCTGTTCCAGAAGATCCAGTGCCAGGACAGATGGTTCATATACCAGGCTTCGACCGACGTCGCGAAATTCGTTATGAAGATAATGTCCATTGCATACATCGCGATCCCAACCAGCACATATCGCATGGGCAGGTTACGCAGGACAAACGACAGAGTCAGCGGATAAAACGTTCCTGCCGTAAGCCCCGCGAGTACAAGGAGAGTCAGTATCACCGGAAGGCTCGAAGCAAACGGCAGCAGGAGGCTGATCACTGTAAAGACTGCAGCACACGCCAGAAGCACACGCCGCGCGCCAAGGAGACCGCCGAGGTATACAGAAAAGGGGCCGATGAACGTCATAGCTGCGTTGAAGGCCGTACTGAGCCACGAAGCTTCATCGACTCCTAGATGCAAAGCTCCTCGCAGATCCGCCAGCCCAACGCTAAGCAACCTTCCGGCACAGGTTGCGATTAAAGCGCCGAACAGAACACCAAAAACTCCGATCACCGGGCGAGTCGTAATGACGCCCCGTGCCGTAGATGGAACAGCGGAAGCTGCCGGACTCGTAGGTGGAGACGTGGGACTGGAGGGCGGAGTGCTCAAGACTGAGAGCCCTCCTTCGTGGTGTGCTTTCCGGACGCATGAATCGTCACGACGGCCGAGAAGCCGGGGCGCAATCTGTCCTCGAGCGGATGTCCCGGATCGAGCACGATCTTCACAGGAATTCTCTGGACGACTTTCGTGAAGTTTCCCGTCGCATTATCGGGAGGAAGGAGGGCAAATTGTGATCCGCTCGCCGGAGCAATCTCAGCTACTTTCCCGTGGAGCACGATTCCTGGAAAAGTATCAATCTTGATATCGGCAACATCCCCTTTCCGGATGTTGGTGAGTTGCGTCTCCTTATAGTTCGCCTGAATCCAGACGTCCCCTTTGACCAGATCGACCACCTGCATGCCCGGGGCAACCAGCTGCCCCTCCTGCACACGACGCTCGCCGACTGACCCTGCGGCGGGAGCAACGATCTGTGTATATCCGAGATTGACGCTGGCGACAGTAATCGCTGCCTGTCTGGCTTGAATGTCCGCTTTATACAGGGCGTCCCTGGTGTCGAGCGCAGCTCTCTGCCTTTTCGCCGCTTCAAGCAGAGTACGGCTGCTCGTCAGCGCAGCCTGTGCCCGCTCCACATCCGCTTGCCGGCTTGTAAGCAGTCCCGAAAAGCGATCTGCATCCCCGACAGCTTGTTCCTCCTGTTGGTGGGTTGCAGCTTTCGCCGCCAGGAGCGCCTCCTGACGCTTGCGCTCGCTCGCCGTCCGGTCGACATCGGCCTGAGCGGACGCGACACCTGCCTTCGCTGCATTGACCGCGGCAGTAGCCTGAACGACGCCTGCTTCCGCGTTATCAATACTTGCGTCCTGAATCCGTTTGGCCGCCTGGTTATTCTCAAGCTCAGCCTGTGCGGCAGCCAGACCTGCCTTCGCTTGTTCCAGAGTGGCGCGATAGTCCTCATCGTCGAGTTGAACAAGGAGCTGACCAGGCTTGACCGCTTCAAAGTCGTTGACATTCACTTTGCGCACCGTACCGGAGACGCGCGTACTCAACGGTGTCATGTCGGCGCGCACATATGCATCGTCGGTGCGCTGCTCTGCGCTCCCTCCCTCCCACGAGGTCCAGCATCCTTCGATTGTGAAAAACAGGGCCGCGGCGGCACCCAACGTTATGACTGGAATAATGACAGCTCGTTTCGACATGCTTCAATACTCCATAAAATGAGGTTTGATGATTCAAGGGCTGGGACTGGCCATCAGTGCACGCCCAGAACACTGCAAGGTGCCTCCTGTGCCAGTTCGTAGACGGTGCTCCACATGCGCGCAAGGTGGGAAGTCCGTTGATGGAGCCCAATCACCAGCAAATCCACTTTATGTTTGCGCAGGAAGTCGGCGATAGAGTCAACCGGTCCCCCATCGATCAGGTGGCAGCTCAGTTCAATACCGTGGCTTTCTGCGAGCGAGCGCGCCCTGAGCTGAAGGGATTCATAGGCCGTCAGGTGATCTGCCTCCAGAGTTTCTAGTGTCGAGGCATCGAGCGCTGCCGCATAGGCTGTATACGCTGGCAGGTCGGCCCTGACCGTGACGGTCTGTAATTCCGCATTGAGACTCTTGGCTAGCTGAACTCCCGATTCGAGGGCCCGCTGCGACTCTGGCGATTCGTTATAAGCTACGACAATCCTTCGAAACATAGCTCTCTCTCTCACGCGAAGTCCTATAGTCTCATAAACGCACCCGATTTCTCTCTCATTCGCGCCTGCGACCAACAGTTCTTCGTCAGGAACGATTCGGCAAGAACTCATACCCGCCAACCGCCAACACTGAACTACGTCGCTCGGCGCACCCATCGCTTCCTCACCGCGTCAGTTCGCCTCAGGTTCCTCGGTCGTCAAGAGGCAAAACCGACCCAATCTCACCACCGGCCCACTACGGGCTTTGATACCCGAGTCTTCTCGCCCTTCACATGCAAGTCAAGGATAAACAGTCCACTCCCTGAGCTCTGTTCCCTGCGTTTAGGAAGCGCGTGGCGGAGAACTCGCATCCATCCGGCATCGAACGATATAACACTGCATGCCTTGGAAAAAAAAATGAAGAAACCGATCTATCCTGATTTTTTTGGTGCAATGTTCGTCAGACATCGCTTAGGATTGCACCACTTTTCACAACGGAGTTTCCTGAATGTACGCACGTACTCGCCCCGCCACGCTCGTGGCGCTGTTAATAGCAGCTTGCTCGGCTGTGCCGACAGCCTTGGCTGCGCCTACGATGACCACGACAACCTTGGCGATTAGCTCGGGAGGAAGCACGGTAACGACAGTCACGGCGGGGACTGCGGTTACGCTGAGCGCGACGGTTACCGCCGGGAACGCAGCGGTTAAGACTGGGCTGGTAAACTTCTGCGACGCGACCGCAGCCCAATGCACCGATGCTCATCTACTGGGTGCAGCGCAGTTGACCAACGCGGGTACGGCGGTGCTGAAGTTCATCCCGGGCATCGGCAGTCACAGCTACAAAGCTGCCTTTTTGGGAACGCCCAATGGCGCCGCCAGCACCGCAGCGAGCACCTCTGGCAATGTGGCGCTCACGGTGACTGGGAGATTTTCAACCAGCACGGTGATTGCCCCTAGCGGCAGTATCGGAAACTACTCGCTGACGGCTACGGTAGTGGGCAGCGGCAGCCCCATTGCTCCTACCGGTACGGTGTCATTCCTCGATACGACCAACGCCAACACCAATGTGGGTTCCGCGCCCCTCGGAACAGGCACCCTGACCCAAACCTTTGCATCCAGCACGATCTCCGTGCCCGGCGAGCAATCCTCCATCGTGACTGCCGACTTCAATGGCGACGGCATCCCCGATTTCGCTGTCTCGGGCTACAGCAGTGCTGATAACGCAAACGCGGTCATTGTCATGCTCGGCAACGGCGACGGCACCTTTATTCAGAAAAGTACAACCGTGAGCGCGGAGTTGTCGGCCCAACTCGGCCTGGCGGTCGGTGACTTTAATAGCGACGGCATTCCGGACGTGGCGGTATACGACGGCAGTTATGGTCCGCTCCTCGTATTGCTCGGCCAAGGCGATGGGACCTTCACCATTAAGTTCACATACAACGATCCCGTCTCGAACGATTTCTCCGGCGTTGCAGTTGGGGATTTTAACGGGGATGGTATCCCTGATCTGGCACTTACCAACTCTTCTGGCGGTAATCCCGACTCGAATACCGTTACCGTGCTTCTGGGTAACGGGGATGGGACCTTCACACCAAAATCTAATCCAGGCGTTGGTTCAGCTCCGACTTCCATCGTTGCGCGTGACCTCAATGGCGACGGAATCCTGGACCTCGCCGTGGCCAATGCTTTTGGAAATAGTGTTTCGGTTCTTTTGGGTAATGGGGATGGAACGTTCACAACCAAATCCACTCCTGCCACGGGGAACCATCCAGACTCAGTAGTAGTAGCGGATTTCAATAGCGATGGCATTCCGGATCTGGCTACAGCGAATTTTGATGACAACACCGTATCGGTGCTATTGGGCAACGGAAATGGCACCTTCTCCGCTCCATTGACGTCCCCAGCGGGTTCATCCCCCGAATATAGTCAGAGTCCCGAATACCTGGCCGTTGGAGATTTCAATGCTGATGGAATCCTCGATCTTGCTGTGATCACAATGTCGCCAGCTCCCTCCACGCCGGCGCCCACGGACTTCGACAACACTATTAGCGTATTGCTCGGCAAGGGAGATGGGACGTTCACTGCTCAGCCCTTTCTCATCGCTGGCGACATACCCTCTTCCATTGCAGTCGCGGACGTCAAGGGTAACGGTCTCGCTGATATTGTCGTCGGGAACCTGGATGGTACCGTCTCCGAGTTCCTCAACCAGATCACCCAGACGGCCACAGCCACAGCGACTGGCATCTCACCTCTGGGCACTGGAATACACCAGGTAGAAGCAAGCTATCCGGGAGATAGTCTTTATAACGCCAGTATCTCCAGCATCGTCGGACTGACCGCCCAGCAGGTGACACCTACCGTAACCGAGACCCTATCTTCAGCAAGCATTACAACCGCGCAGGCGTTGAGCGTTATGATCACGGCCAGCGGCAAAAGCGGCAAGCCGACGCCTACCGGCACAGTGACACTGAACAGTGGCACCTACACCTCTGCGGCCACGACACTCAGTAGCGGCGGTGCGACGATCGACATCCCCGCTGGGTCGCTTGCGACCGGGACGGATACACTGACAATCACCTACTCGGGAGACAGCAACTACAACAGCACCTCGGGTACAGCCTCGCTGACCGTGTCGCCGCCTCCAGCGGCATCACCCATCTTCACTCCAGGGACCGGCAGTTACGTAGGCGCGCAATCGGTGACCATCGCAGATGCGACATCCGGTGCGACCATCTATTACACGATCAACGGGACCACGCCGACCACTTCGTCAACGAAGTACACCGGAGCCATCGCCGTCTCGTCCACGGAAACCATCGCGGCCCTCGCCGTAGCCAGCGGTTACGCCAACAGCGTAGTGACCTCGGCCACCTACACCATCACGCCTGTTAAAACGCCAACAATGACCGTGACTCCATCTTCATCGAGCATCACGACGGCGCAGGCGTTGACTGTTGCTGTCTCTGTCAAAGGGGGGAGCGGCAATCCGACGCCTACGGGCTCGGTGACGCTAACCAGTAGCAGCTATACCTCTGCGGCCACGACACTTAGCAGTGGCAGCACGACGATCAGCATTCCCGCCGGGTCACTTACGGCTGGATTGGATGCTTTGACGGTGAACTATACGCCGGATACCGCAAGTTCTTCCGCATACAATAGCGCTTCAGGATCAGCTTCTGTTACCGTCACTATTCCGCCGACTATCACCATCGGCGGGACATCAGCCACTCTCACCCCCGGGGCGACGACCGGGAACACTTCAAACATCACGATCACCCCCAGCGGAGGCTTCACTGGCAACGTAGCGTTGACAGCCGCAATCACCAGCAGCCCAGTGGGCGCTCAGGATTTGCCTACCCTGAGCTTCGGCTCGACAAGCCCGGTCGCGATCAGTGGCGCGAACGCCGTGACGGCTACTCTTACCATATCCACCACGGCAGCGACCACAGCAGTCATGCTCCATCCCACGGGCCCGGCATATCGCTGGTACGCAGGCGGTGCAGCGCTGGCCTGCATCCTGTTTTTCGGTATTCCGGCACGACGGCGCAGCTGGCGAACGATGCTGGCGATGCTTTTCTTTCTGGCATTCCTCACAGGTGGCTTGCTCAGTTGCGGTGGTGGCGGAAGCGGAGGAGGGGGAGCAGGCGGTGGCAGCGGCGGAGGTGGTGGCACCAGTAATCCCGGCACCACAGCCGGAACCTATACGATAACCGTGACAGGCACAGCTGGCGCCACCACGGCTACAGAGGCGGTCACCCTCACCGTGCAATAGACAATGCACATAAACTTGGCCGAGAATTTCCCCCAACCCGCCATAATAGAAATAGAAACAAGAAGGCCCGACTGCCATTCGCAGCCGGGCCTTCCTGCATTCCGGCGAGAGTCAAACCAAGCTTGCCTGTAAGTCCATTGGGATCAATGAAGAAGAAATAACGCCGTTATTTTCAATGAACGCTGCTACCCCCCTTGTTTTCTATGAAGTACCAGTAAGCCCATTGTTATGAATTAACTAGAGGTGTACTTGGGAGTTAAAGTTAATGGAATGAATCGGTTACAAAACTGAGGGGGAGGGGGGCCTGGGCGGCCATCGAAACTCGACCAGCCATAATCGAGGATCTGGGCTTGGCAAGCCGCTGATACAGACCTAGCTTAGGACTCCCAGTTTGCGAGCTGTCGTGTCGAGAATCTCCAGCGCCTGGTCGATCTGGGCGCGGGTATGTTCACTGGTCATGATGGTGCGGATGCGGGCTTTGCCTTCGGGCACTGTCGGGAAGGCGATTCCTGTAGCCATCACGCCGGCGTCGAAGAGAGCCTTCGAGAAATCCATCGTGCGCCGGCCGTCGCCGACGATGATCGGCGTGATTGGGGTCTCGCTGGCCGGGGTGGTCACGCCGCCGATGTCGAATCCGAGACGGCCCAGTTCAGCTTTGAAGTAGCGAGTGTTCTCCCAGAGACGCTCGATGCGCTCCGGCTCCTCTTCGAGTAGATCGAAAGCAGCGATGCAGGTGGCGGTGACGGACGGCGGGTGCGAGGTCGAGAAGAGGAACGGGCGGGCGCGGTGGTAGAGGAAGTCAATTAAGTCGCGCGATCCGCAGACGTAGCCGCCGAGCGCGCCGATGGCTTTGGAAAGGGTTCCGACCTGGACGTCGACGCGGCCGTGGCATCCGAAATGATCCACTGACCCGCGCCCGTTGCGGCCGAGAACGCCGGAGGCGTGGGCATCGTCGACCATCATGATGGCTCCATATTTTTCGGCGAGGTCGCAGAGCTTGTCGACGGGCCCGATATCGCCGTCCATGGAGAAGACTCCGTCGGTGATGAGCAGCTTGCGGCCGGGCTCGTTCGCGACTTCCTGGAGCAGCTCTTCGGCGTGCGCGACGTCCTTGTGACGAAATACCTTGATCTTTGCGCGGGAGAGGCGAGCGCCGTCGATGATGCTGGCGTGGTTGAGCTCGTCGGAGAGGATGAAGTCTTCTTTGCCGAGGATGGAGGAGACGGTGCCGGCGTTGGCGGCGAATCCGCTCTGGAAGACGACACAGGCTTCGACATTCTTGAAGCGCGCGATCTTTTCTTCGAGCTCCATGTGGATCTTCATGGTTCCGGCGATGGTGCGCACGGCCCCGGAACCGACTCCGTAGTCTTTGGTCGCCTGGATGGCCGCTTCCCGAAGCTTAGGGTGGGCCGTCAAACCGAGATAGTTGTTCGAGGCAAGATTGATGACCTGCTTGCCGTCGTAGTGGCAGAAGGGAGCCTGCATGTCGTCGAGGATGCGCAGACGGAAGTAGGTGCCCTTGGCCTTCAGCTCATTGAGCTGCGCGGTAAGGTGCTGAAGCTGCGGGCGCTGGAAGAGCGTGGTGGTCATGTCATAGCCTCGCGATCGAGAAAGTCGTAACCAAACATCGTATCGCGCGAGAGGATGACGCAACAGTACCGGCGGCACGCGTCGGCTCGGATACAATGAATATTTGGCGGCAGGTTCCATTTGCGCCTGAACGTTTTTTTTGAGAGAGCAGAGAAACCGAAGAATGAATTTGCAGTTCTTGAGGCATAGCATTGGCACCCGGGCAGCAAGCAGAGCCACGGGCCTGGTTTTGGCAGTATGGATGGCAGGAGCAGCGCTGGGCGCCTGGGCGCAGGTGGCCACCCGGACTCATCTCTCGGTTGCGTCGGATGGGCATGGAACCACGTTCACCGCGAAGGTGGGCGACGTTGCCGGCAATCCTGCGACCAGCGGAACAGTGAGTTTTGAGACAGCGAAGGGCTCACTCGGGTCAGCCTTTGTAGAGAATGGCGCAGCCACGCTCACTCTCGACAAACTGCCGCAGGGCACACAGACGGTGACTGCGGCCTACTCCGGCAGTGAGGGTTATGCGGCGTCGGCCTCGGCAGTTTCGGCAAACGCGGATGCGGCCAGCGGCAGTCTGCCGGACTTTACGCTTACCGCCAGTCCTACTTCGATCAGCCTGTCACCCGGCGCCTTCGCGAATATCTCTGCCACTGTAACGCCGGAGAATGGCTTCAACGACATGGTGACGCTCTCCTGCTCGGGAGTTCCTGCCGGCGCCACGTGTACTTTCAGCCCCACAACGCTCACCCCGCTCACTACTGTGCCGGTCTCGAGCACTCTGCAGATTCTGACACAAGCTCCGTCGGGAACCAGCGCCAAGCTGATGAAGACGGCAACGGCCTCGCATACCGCTTACGCCATTGTCCTGCCGGGAATCCTTGCGCTGGCTGGACTCGGCGCATTGCGCAAGCGGTCGGGAATTGCAAGCCTGCGCGTACTCGGGTTTCTGGCACTGCTCACCGCCAGCGGCCTGGGACTTGGGGCCTGCTCGCAGCGCTACGGCTATCTGAACCATCCGCCGTCGGGCAATCCCGGGATTGCGGCGGGAACCTATACGATCACGGTGTCTGGTAATGCCAGCCTCAACGGCACGAGCGTCGTCGTCCACTCGCTCAATGTTACGTTGACGGTCAAGTAGAAGTCAGCGCTTCGGATAAAGCAGAATCTTGCTGGCTTCGCCGCTCTTGAGCAGATCCATACCCTTGGCGAAGCTCTGCATGGGCAGACGGTGTGTGATCACCGGCGCCAGATCGAGCTTGCCCGCCTTCAGCAGCGCCTCCATCTGATACCAGGTCTCGTACATTTTGCGGCCATTGATGCCTTGCACAACCGCGCCCTTGAAGATGACGTCGCGTGCGAAGTCGATTTCAACCGGGCGCGACGGAATGCCGAGCAGCGAGACACGTCCCCCGGTACGGAGGATCTCAAAACCCAGGCGCATAGCATCGGGATGGCCGGACATTTCGAGTACCACGTCGACGCCGATGCCGTTCGTCTGTTCGCGGATGAAGGCGGCGACGTCGTCGGTCGCAGGGTTGAGGACGGCGTCGGCATGCATGGCCTCGGCCAGCTGGCGGCGATGCTGGTTGACCTCGACAGCATAGACCGCAGCAGCTCCGCAGGCCCGGGCGACGGCGATCGAAAACAGCCCTATAGGTCCGCAGCCGGTTACAGCAACGGTTTTGGCGGCGATCTCTCCTGCGAGCACGGTGTGGACGGCGTTGCCCAGCGGATCGAGGATGGAGCCGTACTCGCGCGGCAGCTCCGGATCGAGCTTCCAGATATTTGTCTCCGGGATAGTTACATATTCGGCAAAGGCGCCATCGGTATCGACACCGATGATTTTCACGTACTGGCAGATGTGTGCCTGGCCGGTGCGGCACTGGAGGCACTTGCCGCACGCAACGTGCATCTCGGCGGAAACAAAATCGCCTTCCTTTACCGTGGTCACGCGCCTTCCGACTGCAGCCACGGTTCCGCAGAATTCGTGGCCAGGAATGAGCGGCGGCTGGATGCGGCCCTCCGCCCATTCGTCCCAGTCGTAGATGTGCAGGTCAGTACCGCAGACTGAGGCCGACTCAACTTTTACCAACACGTCGGTTGGGCCAAAGTCAGGAAGCGGGACTTCCCGGACTTCGATCCCCGGTCGAGCCTCTGGCTTGACGATGGCCTGCATGGTGTCACTCATCCTATGTTTTCCTCCACTGCAAAACTTGTCAGTGTATCAGGATGCTGTTAGCGAATGAGGATGGTTCAGGTCGGCTCGGTGCTCGGAACCATTAGCAGCTTGACTGCGTACTTGATAGAGATAGCTCCAGGACAGAACTGTTGCGAGTCCAGGCGCGAAGACAGATTCGCTCGGAGGGCTTAACGCATGGCAATGTTCATCGATCAACTTCGGCAGGTGGTGAGAAGACTCAGCCGAGCCCCGCTCTTTACGGCGATCACCCTGCTCACTCTGGCCATTGGCGTAGGCGCGAATACAGTGATTTTCAGCGTCATCCAGGGCGTGCTTCTGAAGCCCCTGCCCTATCCTCACCCGGAGCAGTTGATCGGCGTGTGGCATACCGCGCCGGGGATCAACCTCAAGGAGCTGAACATGTCGCCGTCGATTTACTTCGTCGACCGCGAGCAGGGCACCACGCTCGAGGACATCGGCGTTTATGACGGCGATTCTCTGAACGTGACGGGCGTGGGCCAGCCGGAGCATGTGCGAGGCCTTGACGTTACCGACGGCACGTTGCCGATCCTGGGTGTGTCTCCGACGCTGGGGCGCTTATTTACGCGCAAAGACGATTCGCCGGGTGCGCCGCAGACGGTGCTGCTCTCGTATGGATACTGGCAAAAGAAGTTCGGCGGCGATCGGTCGGTCATCGGGCGGTCGATTACGGTGGATGGGAAGCCACGGGAGATTATTGGAGTTCTTCCCAGAGGATTTCATTTTCTTGACGAACAGGATGCGGCGCTCATTCTGCCGTTTCAATGGGATCGCAACAAGACCAAGCTCGGGAACTTCAGCCAGCGGGCTCTTGCCCGGTTGAAACCGGGGATCACGATGGCCCAGGCCAGCGCGGATATGGCGCGCCTGCTTCCTGTCGTCCTGCGAAGCTTCCCAGCGCCGGAAGGATTCAGCGTCAGCCTTTTTGAAAAGGCAAGGATTTCACCGAACCTGCGGCCCCTGAAGCAGGACGTGGTCGGGGATGTGGGCAAAGTGCTATGGGTGCTGATGGGTTCGATCACGCTGGTCCTGCTGGTGGCCTGCGCGAACGTCGCAAACCTGTTGCTTGTTCGCGTTGAGGGCCGCCGGCAGGAGCTTGCGATTCGGTCGGCACTGGGTGCGGGCTGGGGTCGCATTGCCGGGGAGCTGTTCTTCGAGAGCATTGTGCTTGGAGTTGCGGGCAGCCTGATCGGCCTGGCACTGGCCTACGGCGCGCTGCGCCTCCTGGTGGCCATGGCGCCCACCGGTCTGCCGCGCATCCACGAGATCGGTATCGACTTTCCGGTGTTGCTCTTCACGCTGGGTCTGGCATTATTCACCAGCCTTCTGATTGGTGCAATCCCAGTGATCAAATATGCCGGGGCGAGCGTAAACAGCGGTCTTCGCGAGGGAGGCCGTGCGCTGAGCCAGAGCCGTGAGCGGCATCGGGCGCGCAAGGCGCTGGTCATCGTGCAGGTGGCATTGGCCCTGGTCCTGTTGATCTGCTCGGGGCTGATGATTCGGACCTTCAGGGCGCTGATGCACGTATCTCCCGGCTTCGATGCGCCGGAGTCCATTCAGACTTTCCGCTTCTACATTCCTGAAACGCAGATACCCGACAGCCAGCGCGACCGGGTTGTGCGGATGCAGCAGGACATCCAGGACAAGCTGGCGGCAATTCCCGGCGTCTCGTCAGTCGCATTCTCGAGCGCGGTTCCATTGTCCGGGTATGACTCAAATGACATTCTTTATGCACAGGATCACGTGTACGGCGAGGGTGAGCTGCCACCGATTCGCCGCTTCAAATTCATCTCTCCCGGATCGTTCGCGACGCTTGGCACGAAGCTGATTGCGGGCCGCGATCTGACCTGGACAGACATCTATCAGAAGAGGTCTGTGGCAATTATCTCTGAGAATTTCGCACGTGAATACTGGCACGATGCGAACGGCGCGCTGGGGAAGAGAATCCGAGTGGCCAGCATCGACGACTGGCGTGAGATCGTCGGGGTTGCGCAGGATGTCCACGACGATGGCGTGGATCAACCTGCGTGGGGTACCGTGTACTGGCCTGTCATGCAGGACAACTTCGAGGGAGAGAAAGAGATGCTCAGGCGCGGCATCGCGTTTGTGATTCGCAGTCCGCGCGCCGGCTCGCGGGCCTTTATCAATGAAATTCAACAGCGGGTCTGGTCAGTCAATCCCGATGTGCCTCTGGCCGACATGACCACGCTTGGCGAGCTCTATACAAAATCCATGGCCCGAACCTCGTTCACGCTGGTGATGCTCTGCGTTGCGGGCGGGATGGCTCTCCTGCTCGGGATCATTGGAATTTATGGAGTGATCTCGTATTCGGTGTCGCAGCGGACGCGCGAGATTGGTATTCGCATGGCGCTTGGTGCTCAGCGCGCTGCGCTGACCGCAATGTTCGTGCGTCAGGGATTGTGGCTGACGGGTGTGGGCATCGCGTGCGGTCTGGTGGTTGCCTTCATAACGATGCGACTCATGTCGTCGATTCTATTCAACGTGAGCCCGGTCGATCCCATCACCTACATTACGATCACGGCCGGCGTGATTGTGACAGCGTATCTAGCCTGCTATCTTCCTGCACGCCGCGCGGCGACGGTTGACCCCGTCAATGCGCTGCGAGCAGAGTAGGTATTTGCCTATTGTGATAGCCCTTGAGGGGCGTTGATGCTGCATTACACATCGAGACGGTTCGCGGCAGCGACACGTCCATACCAAAGGCCGGAATCCTTCACCGTGCGCTTCAGGCTGCGGAAGTCCACGTAAGTAAGCCCGTATCGCTGTGTATAGCCATCGGCCCACTCGAAGTTATCGACCAGGCTCCAGGCATGATAGGCGCGCACTCTTGCTCCGTCGGCGATGGCGCGAGCGAGTTCGGCAAGTATTTGACTGTGGAAGCTGATGCGACGAGTATCGGGAACGTGGCCACTATCGTCGGGGCTGTCAAGATAGCAGCAGCCATTCTCGCTGATCTCAATAATCGGATGGTTGTACTCGCGCGAGATCTGCATGACGAGGTCATAGATGCCGCCGGGCCAAATCTCCAGCCCGGCTTCGGTCAATGGGCCTTCGGTTGGCACCTCCACGTGGATTTGAGTAAGGGGATCGCGGCTCGATGAGCCTCCTTCGCCTTCGGTTTCCGTGCCGAAATGGCCACCACTGCCCGACTGAGTAGCGCCGCTCGCGGCCGAAACGACACGACGCGTGTAGTAGTGGAATCCCAGCCAGTCCAATGGCGCCTTCATGATTTTTTCGTCGCCGGGTTTGAAGCCCATGGCCTCATAAGGAATCTCGCCAACGAAGGCCTTTGGATACTCCCCATGCATGGCAGCGTTGAGGAAGTAGAGATTGTTCATGGCGTGGTAGCGCGCGGTTGCAGCGCGATCGGCTTCGCTATTGGTCTTTGGATAGGCAGGAGCCATGCCATATGCGCTGCCAACCGTAGCCCTGGATGAGGCGGCCTTGATCGCTCGGAAGGCCTCGCCCTGCGCCAGGTTGACCGTGTGAGCTGCTCGCAGAAAGAGGTTGAAATCGGCTTTGCGGGGAGGAAAGACACCGATGCCATAGCCGTAGTAAGTAAAGGTCCAGGGCATGTTGAAGGGAGCCCAGGTTGTGATCCGATCACCGAGGTTTTTCGCCAGGATTCCCGCGAAGTCGGCATAGTAGGCGGCAAGATCGCGGTTCGGCCATCCGCCGCGATCTTCGAGTCCCTGTGGAAGGTCCCAGTGATAAATCGTGCAGAATGGGCGGATGCCCGCCTCCAGCAAGTTGTCGACAAGACGGCTGTAATAATCGATGCCCTTTTGATTGACTGCACCGGTACCTGTTGGCTGGATTCGCGCCCATGAAGTGGAGAATCGATAGCTCTTCTGATTCAGGCGTTTGAGGATTGCAATGTCTTCCTGATATCGATGGTACTGATCGCACGAAACGTCTCCGGTAGCGCCGCCTTTGACTTTGCCCACGGTGTGAGAGAAGCGGTCCCAGTTGGATTCCCCTTTGCCATCGATGTTCCACGCGCCTTCCACCTGGTAAGCGGCAGTGGCCATCCCCCAGATGAAGTCGCTTGGGAACCGGGCATGGTTGATCTGGGAGAGTGGAATTGCGCCGGGAATCAGCTCCTGAGAGGTGGGAGACTGGGCGGCAAGCCCACGGCTGGCGAGCAGCGCGCTGCTGCCGGTGAGGAGCGAGTTTCTGATGAAATTCCGGCGGTCCATTTTCTTTTTTGTTCCTGTAGTGTGCGAACTTATCATCGCCTTGATGCCCTAGTCAAACGTTTTACTAGACAGGGGCGCAATTCGCGAAGTATCGCAGCGCGACTTGGCCCTCACCGCCCCAAATGGCATACCTGGGCCACGGAGTTGTGATAGGGGCACGGCAAAGACGTCTCAGCGTTACTGGAGAGCAGCAGCCACGTGGCTCCTAGCGGGCGCAGGCGGGCCAGGCGCTCGGGGTCAGTGAACTGGTCGAGTCCGGCTTGAGCATTGCGCTCAGCGGCCCAGCGAGGGGCAAGCTGCGGAAACAGAACAACCACTCCCTCGTCCTTATCGTCGGCGAGGAGGCTTCGCCCGGTGGTAGCGCGAAAGCCCTGCGAGTCTTCTCCATCCAGAAAAACCAGCTCGGGATTGACGGCGAAGACGGCATCCTGAGGCGTGTTGGCGCGAATCCAGACAAAGGCCTGCTGCCAAGGATTGCGGGGAGATTCGCCCGGGAATTCGAGGTGGGCCGAGAGAGGGTAGGTGTGCCGCTGCACCAGAAACATGGCTACTGTGACGGCGATGAGCAGCGCATAGGCCGCCCAGCGGGAATGTTGTCTACGCGAATGATCCGGTGAACGATTCAGCTGAAGTTCGCCGATGAAGCCGCCGAGAAGGATGATCCCGACCAGATACAAGATGTGAAAGCCGCGCAGCAGTTGCAGGCGGGTGAGGAGATAGGGTCCGGAAGCGCGGACAAACAGGAAAGCTGAGAGCATGCTGGAGGTTCCCAGCAACACGGCGGCAATACAGAGCTTACCGGCGAGGACTCTGGAACCGAGCCGATAAGCTGCGAATGCGAAGAGCGACAGCGGGACGACGAGACCGATGTCCTCATACCAGGACCACTGGGATGGAAACAGGTATGTGCGCGCAGAGCTGTGTATGGCCTGATTGTAGACAGCTGATACCGGCAGGTGGAGCGTCGCCAGATAGATGACCCCCGAGGCGATGACGGCAGAGAGGCTCAGAACACATGCGCCGCGCAGATGGCCTAGATCAGCAAGGGTAAAAAGAAAGACGAATGCCGCTACATAGATAGCCATGAGCGGGTGCATGAGCGCGGTAAGCAGGAGAAAGAGCGCTGTCCGCAGCCAGCGATGGTCGATGGCAGCGACGAGCGCGAAGAGGCCGAGCGGAGTGGAGATAGAACGCGCCGTTACATACGGATCCATAAGCAGGAGGGCCGTTCCTGCAACGGGCAAGGTAAAGCAGGCGCCGGTCAGGGCGACGGCGGACCATTGTGCGGCAGGTGAGGCAAAGATGCGCCTGGCGAGGCTCCAACAGGAGAGAAGGAAGACAAAGATCGACGTCAGATGAGTCGCGAGCAGCAGGTAGGCGAGCGGGATT
>DATAQX010000418.1:0-12359 GCA_036264455.1 Silvibacterium sp.
GGTTCGCGGCGCGGCAACCATGAAGTCATGGTCCGCGGGACCTTCGCCAACGTACGGCTCAGGAACAAACTGGCTCCGGGAACGGAGGGCGGCGTGACGCGACTTCTGCCCGAAGGAGAGCAGATGAGCATCTTTGACGCGTCGGTGAAGTACGCCGAACGCGGAACGCCATTGGTGATTCTGGCCGGGAAGGAATATGGGTCGGGGTCGTCACGGGACTGGGCGGCGAAGGGTCCAAAGCTGCTGGGAGTACGCGTGGTGATCGCCGAGAGTTACGAGCGCATTCACCGGTCGAACCTGGTCGGCATGGGGATTCTGCCGCTGCAGTTTGCGGATGGGCAGAATGTCGAGAGCCTGGGACTGACAGGCAAGGAGGTCTTCGACTTTCCCGGGTTGAAGGCGTTGCTGGAGACGAAATTTGCGAATGGTCGCACGCTGAAAGTGAAGGTCACAGCTGTAGACGGCACGATAAAGGAGTTCGAGGCCAAGGTACGCATCGATACGCCCCAGGAGATTCTTTACTACGAGAACGGCGGCATTCTGCAGTACGTGCTGCGGAGTTTGGCTGGGAAGAACTAGCCGCGCCAAATTGTTAAAAGACAAAGGCCCCGGATCCAACTCCGGGGCCTTGTTTTATTTTGATAAACCTGAGCGGCTGGCTAAATGCCCATGCCGAATTCGGTCGAGGTCGACTCGTCGCCGGCGTGCGAATAGAAGTCACTGGGAGTGCGGCGCTTAAATTTGTAGCGCAGGCGCAATTCGCGGCCAACATAGAGGCCCAGGGCAGCGATTCCAACCGCTACCGATGCCCATCCCAGAGCGCGCAGTGCAATCCGCGACTCGTCGCACGATTTGTGTCCATACCCAGGCAGCACACTCACAAGACCTTCCTCCCACAGAGATCATCCGCAATGCCCCCATGATAGCTCAGTTCAGAAGACCCACGGCTGCCTGTGAGACTGCCAATATATAAATTTTGTCACATGACCGGACCATTTTTAGACTGTTTTTTCGATTCGACGCAAAAGATCGACTTTTCGCTCGGCTGGCAGAAAACTGGCCTCAATCGAATTCGCGGCCAATTCGCGCAGGTGCTCATTGGTGAAGCCAAATTCGTCCTGGGCCAACCGGTATTCACTTTCGAGATCACTGAGGAACATAGCCGGATCGTCGGAATTGAGCGTGATCATCAGACCGGCATCAAAATATCGGCGGACAGGATGGTCGGCAAGACGTGAGCAACAATCGGTGCGGAGATTCGACGAAATGCAGATTTCGATGGGGATCTGTCGTTCGACCAGGACACCCATGAGTTCAGAGTCATGGATGGCAGTGAGACCATGGCCGATGCGCTCCGCGCCGATGTTGAGCGCACCCCAGACGCTTTCCGGGCCGACGGATTCGCCGGCATGCGCGGTGAGGTGAAGACCTGCATCACGAGCCTCAGCATAAAGCTCACGGAAGGACTCGGCGGCCACACGGCGCTCATCGCCACCGATACCGATGCCAACTATGGCCGGGTTATCCTGCCGCAGTTCGGCGGCCTTGTGGAAGACGCGTGCAGCTTCTTCGGGGCCGAAGTGGCGAACGGCATCGAATATCCAGTAGGCGGTGATACCGAAGTCGTGCTCGGCTTGCTTCCGGGCGCGCTCCATACCCGCGAAGAGAGGTTCAACCTCGATCTGTCCCCAGTAATAGATAACTCCCACGGAAACATAGACTTCAGCGTGCACGACACCTTGGCGGGCCAGCCGCTGAAGCATCTGGTAAGTGATAAGCTCGTAATCCTCAGGCGTGCGGAGACGCTCGGTGACGGCCTTAAAGGCGAGCAGAAATCCAGTGAAATCGGTGTATTGATAGATGGCCTGCGCCTGATTGAGTTCGAGCGGAATGGCGTCATGCCGACAGCTGAGCTCAACCAGAGTTGCGGGCGCGATCGTACCTTCGAGGTGCAGATGCAGTTCCGCTTTCGGCAGGCTGCGTATGAAGGCGGCCTGAGACTCGGGCCTAGAAGCGCGGCCTGATGTGGATCTATGTGCTGATATTGACAAGATCTTCCGTAGAACCGGGTGAGATGCGCGAGGTTTGCGGAGCACGCCAATGGTCGATGTATGAGATTTGATGCACGCAGCTGATGGTGCATTGCGGAGCGCAGGTTTTTTCCGTGAAGAATTCGCGCTTGAGGTCGGCCTTGGTATATTCGGCGATCGGCATGCCGGGAAAGCCGCGCTGCTGCGAGCAGTAATGCACCAGGCCGTTTTCGCAGATGTAGAGGTAACGCGATCCGGCACGGCAACGCCAGTCATTCGGCTTGCCGTTGGCGATAGCTTCCTGAAACTGGTTGAAGCGTGAGTAGTTACGTTTCTTCCAGTTGCGCATTTCAAAATAGACGCGGCGTTCTTCGTTCTCGAGCGGCTTGAGCTGGCCGTCTCCGTCGTGGATGATGCCGATAGTCGATGTGAAACCAAGTTCTATAGCGCGTTTGCCGATGACAATGGCGTCGTTGGGATTCTTGATGCCGCCGCCAACAACAGAGTTGATGTTCATGTGAAAATCGGCATGTTCGGCGAGCATCTGGAGTTTCTTGTCGAGAACTTTGAGACTCTTCTTTGAGACCTCATCGGGCTGAACATTGTCGATCGAAATCTGCATGTGATCGAGGCCGGCCTTGTTCAGCCGCTCGATGCGATCCGGCATGAGCAGATAGCCGTTGGTGATCATTCCAGCCAGCGCGCCATTGTGGCGGATGCGGCGAATGATGTCGTCGAGCTCGGGATGGAGAAGCGGCTCGCCGCCGGAGATTGTGATGATACTGGTGCCCAGCCGTCCCAGGTGGTCGATGCGCCGGATCATCTCGTCGAGCGGGACCGGCTTCGAGAAATCATCGTACTCATTGCAGTAGGCGCAGGCCAGATTGCAGCGGCGCATTGGCACAATTTGCGCCATTACCGGGTGGTTCGTCGAGGCCAGCGAGTGGCCGACGATGGCCAGTTCACGCACTTTACGCGCGGCAGCCTTGATGCGGCGGCCCGGAGTCTGTTTGCGGACCTGAATCGACGCTCTGGAGCCGGATTGTGTGGCCTGTATGGACATAACCTTCCATTATTGAATCACAGGCCAGCGGGTGGGGGCGAGCAACGCAGGCTAAATGGGGTTTCTCAAGGGTCGAACGGGAAAGAATGAAGGCAAAAAACGTAAGAGGCGCTTTACGTAGTGAGATTCTGACAGGTCCTAGTACATATCGTTGTATTTCTCGCGCGAGCGCAGAGACTCGTCCAGGTCTTTCTGAAGGTCTAACATCTGCCGCTGCTGTTCTTTCATCTCTTCCTGCAACTTCGGCATGTCGAGGCTGCGAACAGCCTCACGCGCCTGCTGGGCGAGCAAAGCGGGATCAAGCTGCTTCAGCTGCGAATCAAGCTGTGCAAAATCGGCGCCCTCCGGCCCGAATACTTTGATATCGATGTCGGGGCCATCAAGCTCGCCCTTATGTTTGGCGTCGCCAGCCTGCAGGTTCACTGTCTGCTCTTTGCGATTGCGAACGATCGTTATCTGAACCTGCTTGCCACGATTGGCGTGGATCGTCTTCATCCAGGTATTCAAGGTGGCCATGGATTCGCCGTTGACCTTGGTAATAACATCGCCCGCCTTGAGGCCGGCCGTAGATGCCGGACTGTTTTCCGCCACATGCTTCACCAGCAGCCCTTGGCCGTCCTTAATGCCAAAATAATCGGCGAGTTGCGAGCCGAGCGGGTCCAGGTCAACACCCACCGACGATCCCCCGATACTGAATGCGCCGAAGAAGCCGTTGCCCATACCACGGCCGGAAGGACCAAGAAGCGCATATGTGCCTTCATCGTCGAGATCGGGGACGGTACGGTGCTGCGACCAGGCATCCTGCTCGATGGTAGCGCGGTCAGCAAGCTGCACATTGATAGTCAGCTGCTGGCCATCTCGCGAGACGACCAGGACGATGGAGCGGCCAGCGGGCGTTTCACGCAGCATACGCCTCAGTTGCTCGACACCCTGGATCTGCTGCCCATTCATCTGCAGGATGACATCGTGGATTCGGAGGCCAACTTTGCCCGCCGGAGCATCGTGGTCGACGGTGATGATTTCCGCGCCGCTTGCATCCTTGAGCTTGAGGGCAGCCACGCGATCATTGTCGATGTCGCGCATCTCAATCCCCAGGTAACCCTGCGAGCTGTGGGACATGAGCGCTGACGATTCCGGTACGACGGCAAACAGCTGCGCGGCAAAAGTCGCCGGCGCAAAAGCCGTCGAGCCAATCAGTACGGTGATAGAGCTTGCTTTACACACTAACCTCGGAAAATTCTTCATGTAGTTCCCCTCACTTCCGGCTCTTCCTTCTTGTGGGAAGCTCGCCGTGGATGACCTTCTAGTTACCAGCCCTCGTTCTTCAGCTAAAAAGCTAAGCCTGAAAGCTAAACCTGACAACTACTGCACTTGCGGAATCTGATCGAGCACCTGGCGCGACGCGATACGTATCTCGGGACTATTGTCGCGCACCGAGACCGTATGCAACACCTCACGTACGCTGGAGTCCGCCTGGACCGGCTCCAACAACCCGATGGCCTGGGTGCGAACCTTCGGGTCCGCATCATTCATGAGCGCTTCGAGCACTGCGTCGCGGACTCGCACATCATCGGCGACATAGGGCTCGAGACCTTCAAGTGCCTTGAGGCGTACGGTGACATCTTTGTCGTAACGCAAGGCAACCATGAGAGCATCGCGGATAGGGCCGCCAGTGCACTGGTGACCGGCGCGGCATTCATCGGCAAGCAGGCCGACAGAGTCGTCGTACACTCCAGAATTCAATCTGTTCTGCGCACCGAGGAGAAGCAGTTGGCGAATCTGGGGGTCATCGAGCGAGCCACGGATGGATTCCGGTTGAAGCCGGTTGTAGTGAACTTCAACATTCTCGGTGTTGGGCTCCTGGATAATGCTGCTGACATTGGCAATATTTTCCAGGGAAGGATCGACCGGTGTGGTACGCACGCTGGAGGCGGTCGGCACAGTATCATGCGCGTGCTCGCCTGCGAGATAGCCCGTATATCCGCCTGCAGTTAGCCCGACCACGAGTACCGCGGAAACCGCGACAGGCGCGGCGCGCAGACGCCCCACTCCTTGCCAGAAGCGCTGCCAGGCGCGCAGCAGCCAACTGCCATGCGGCATTGTGTCGAGGGCTTCCTCCAGGCGGAGACGAGAGCGCGCAATAAGGTTGGCCGACGGCTCTTCCACCGGCAGCAGCGACATGGCCTTCGAGAGCGCCTGAACGGCTTCAAGTTCGCGACGGCAGATGTCGCATTCGGCCAGATGCTGCTCGAATTGTGGGCCTTGATCGTCGGGCAACTCGCCGTAAACCGCGAGAACGATGATTTCCTGCGCCGATTCGCACTTCATGGTGTTTCCTTGCCTCGCTCGCCTCAAAAAATCGCCGCAGCCCTGGAGCTTTAGCGTAATTCCGCCAGGTTCGCGCGTAGCTTCCTGGTCGCGCGGAAGAGTGTGTTTTTTGCCGTCTCTTCCGTCGTGTTCAGCATTTCACCGATGGTCCTCAGCTTGAGCCCTTGATAATGCTTCAGCTCAAAGACCATTCGTTCGCGGGGCGTGAGCTTATCGAGCGCCTCGCGAATGCGTTCCCCTAAAAACTTCCTGTTCAACTCCCGGTCCGGATTAGCGCTCGCGCGCTGATCGGAGACGTTCGTCAACAGGTCAATCTCTTCGCCCGATGCATCGAGCATGACCGCCTGATCTTCCCGGCGCGACTTTCGGCGTCGCAACAGATCGAGGCATAGGTTCGTGACGATGCGATAAATCCATGTATAGAAGGAGCACTCGAAGCGAAAATTTCCGAGATACCGGTACGCTTTGAGGAACGCCTCCTGGTGGATGTCTTCGGCGTCCTGCTCGGAACCAGTCAGATGCAGGGCCAGCCTTAACACCGCCTGATCATATTGACGCACGAGAGTGTCAAAGGCTGCGCGGGAACCCTGCTGCGCCTCGCGAATAAGATCATTTTCCGTGGCGCGCGCGCTGGGATCGATCGCCATACCTGGCGAGGATTGTATCTTTGACGTGGGGGTGGATGGGAGCCTGATGCTGGAAGGCGGGAAAATTCGCAGTGAATCAGCGGGCATTAAGGTTTCCTAAGCGGGCAGACCAACCCTTGCGATCAAGACGGATGAGGACGCGATTCGTTAGCAGACTTGGTGGAATTTCCTACGCAGCAAATCGGCTACACTCCCGTCATGAACAGCGGACATAAACGAGCAGGCAGCGGACAGCTTTGGCCGGAGGCACCGGAAAAGGACGGCGGAATAATTACCGCTTATTGCGACGGCGGATCGCGCGGCAATCCTGGACCAGCAGGCTTCGGTGTTTATATTCAAGGAGCGCACGGTGAATCGATCGCCGAACTAAGCGAATATCTAGGGAAGAAAACCAACAATTTTGCCGAATATTCTGGCCTGCTGGCGGCGTTGAATTTCGCACTGGAGCACGGCCACCCACGACTGAAGGTGGTCTCCGATTCAGAATTGGTGGTGAAGCAGATCAAGGGGCAATACCGCGTCAATAGCCCGGAGTTGCGCCCTCTCTACGAAGAAGCCAAGCGACGCATCAGCCAGCTTGATTCGTTCCAGATTCAACATGTGCTGCGGGAGAAGAACCGGCAAGCCGATCGTCTGGCAAACCAGGCGATGGACCGCGGTATGAACCGCGGTCAGGATCCTGGTCGCAGCCCGGATCCCAGTCGCAGTCCGGGCCATAGTACGGATCGCGGCATGGGACGCAGCCCTCAGCCTGAGGGACGGCCAGAGCCTGCGACTCCGCAGTCAGTCGTGCGCGGCTTTGTGAAGGGTGGCGTCGTTCACTTTCTCGAAGGCGAACTGCCGGACGGGGTTTTCGTGCGGGTTACCCCCGAACGCGGCTAGGCCAGCTGGTCGCATCTAGGTCAGCTTTTAAGATTTGAGATTACCGGAGGGATCATCTTGTCTGGAGTGTGGATTCGCCCGGCGAGCGAAGCTGACCTGCCGCGGCTGACTAAAATCTACAATTACTATGTCGTCCACACGCCTGTGACCTTCGATGTGGAGCCGCAAACTCTCGAACAGCGGAGAGCGTGGTTTGCACAGTTTGCCGACACGGGGCGCTACCGGCTCCTGGTTGCGGAAGAGGCTGGCAAGATCGTGGGCTATACGGGCACAACGCGGTTCAGGAAGAAGCCCGCCTACGGCACAACTGTCGAAACGACTATCTATTGCGCCCACGATTCAGTGGGTCGCGGAATCGGCCGTGAACTGTACGAAGCACTGTTTCAGGCTCTTGCCGGGGAAGACATCCATCGCATCGTCGCGGGGTATGTACCCCCGAATGCCGCCTCTGCTGCGCTGCATGAGCGATTCGGATTCAAGCCAGTGGGGGTATTCACCGAGAACGGCTACAAGCTGGGTCAGTACTGGGACGTTTGCTGGCTTGAGCGTGAATTGAAGCAATGAACAACATCATCGCTTCGGCTTCTTGCGCGCACGTTCGTACTTGAGCGCGATCAAACCTTTCGAGTAGGTTTTGTTCTCAATCAATTTGAAATTACGCTGCGGAAAGCCGCTCGGGAAAAGCGGGATGCCTTTACCGAGCAGGACCGGGACAATGCCGACATAGATTTCATCGACCAGATCGGCCTTGAGAAAATCTCGCGCCAGCTCGCCTCCGCCCATCAGCCAGATGTTCTTTCCGGGCTGTTTACGAAGCTGGCGAATCAGGGCTAGTGGAGTTTGCCTGGTAAATTTAACGCCATGCCGCTCGCCGGCAGGCTGGGATCGCGAGAAGACGCAATACGTCAGGCCGTAGCCATTGAAGGACCCGCCTCCCATCTTGAGTCCGGCGTCGAGGGTCTTGCGGCCCATGATCGCGACATCGACAGTGGCGAAGAAGGGAGCCATCGAATAATCCTTTGGCATGAACAGAAAGTCGACGGCGCCGTCTGGACGTGCGATGTAACCATCAAGACTTATTCCGAGGCCGAGGATGACTTTGCGCATCGCTGTAGCCTTCGCTTCTCCTGCGTCAGGAGGATCTTATTTCGCCAGCTCACCCTTGACGATCTCGCTTACCTGGCGGCCATCGGCGCGCAGGCCGGTGGCCTGGATGCGTGCCTGTACGGCTTTCATCGCAGTTCCCATATCCTTGGGCCCTGGTTTTGCTCCGGAGGATGCCAGCTCGGCCAGTGTTTCCTCGACGATCTTGCGGATCTCCTGCTCGCCTGCTGCCTTCGGCATGTAGCCTTCGATCAATTCGATTTCAGAGGTCTCTTTTGCGGCCAGCTCAGGACGGTTCCCCTTGGTGAACTGCTCCACCGAGTCACGCCGCTGCTTGATCAGCGTAGTAAGCACCTGAATCGATTCCGTCTCGTCGAGCGGTGCACGCTTGTCGATCTCCCTGTTCTTGAGCGCGGTTTTTACCATGCGCAATGCGGTAGTGCGCTCCTGATCCCGCGCCTTCATGGCGGCAATAATGTCTTTCTCGATTTGCGCTGCAATGCTCACGTGCGTCATGTATGACTCCAAACCTTCCATTATAGAAACAAAGCACGGCCGGCGCGTGCTCGGTACAATAGTGGGTAAAGGAAACCACCTACGATGATTCGGAAAACACGACTTTTCACGCCTGGTCCGACACCCCTGCTGCCTGCAGCGCAGTTCGCCATGGCGGCCGCGGATATCCATCACCGCACGGCGGAGTTTCGCGCTCTCTATCAACGTGTACTTGATCAGTTGAAGACTTTCGTCGGCACCAAAAACGATGTCCTGCTGCTCGCCTGCTCGGGTACCGGAGCGATGGAAGCCGCAGTTTCGAACCTGACCTCGCCCGGCGACCGGGTGCTGGTGCTCTCGGCGGGAAAATTTGGCGAGCGCTGGGTAGCTCTGGCCAATGCCTTCGGCTGCGCCGTGGATGTGGTGAGCGCACCCTATGGGCAGACCTTTTCGCTGGAAGAAGTGCGCAAGGCGCTGAGAATCGAAACACGTGCCGTGTTTATGCAGGCCACAGAATCTTCGACTGGTGTGCGCCACGACGTACAAGGCGTTGCCGATCTTCTCCGTAAAGCAGAAAGCGGCGCTTTGCTGGTGGTAGACGCCATCACCGGTTTGGGCACGACGCACTTTGACGTGGACGGCTGGGGCGTAGACGTCATCATCGGCGGATCGCAGAAGGCGGTCATGATTCCGCCGGGTCTCGCGTATCTCGGCGTTAGCGATCGGGCGTGGGAAGCGATGGAGATCTCGCTGAACCCGCGCTACTACTTCGACCTGCGCAAGGAGCGCAAGAACGCGCACAAGGGCGAGTCGTCGTATACCCCGGCGGTATCGCTGATCGCGGCTCTGGGCGCGGCGCTCGACTACATCGCAGTTCAGGGAGGCGGCGATCTGGCCGCGGGCCGTGCCGCGCTCGTCGACAACGCGGAGATCTGCGCCGCAATGACGCGCGCTGCCGTGCAGGCGATGGGACTCAAGTTGTTCGCGCCCGTGTCTCCGGCTGCTGCTGCGACCGCCGTGCTGCCGCCAGCTGGCGTTGACTCGGGCATGATCGTGAAGGAGTTGAAGACCCGCTTCGGCGCGGTCATCACAAATGGCCAGGGCGAGATGAAGGGCCAGATCTTCCGCGTGGCGCACATAGGGCTGTTCGATTACATGGATACGATCGCCATCATCGGCGCTCTGGAGCAGATTGCGGTTTCGACGCTGAAGATTCCGGGGTTCGAATTCGGTCAGGCGCTGGCCGCTGCGCAGCGTGTGTTTGCTGGCGACGGATCTTCGGTGAAATCGGAGCTGGCCGAAGCCGTTTCTGCACGCTAGATTAAGGGTCTTGGATCCACGTCTCGCTTCGTTAAAACAAGAGGAGTAAGAATGAAGATCGTTCTGGCGGAGAAGGTTTCTCCCGCTACTCTCGCCGTGTTTCAGAGTGAACCCGGCTGGCAGATCGTGAGCCATGACCAGATCAAAAACGGCTTGGCCGCTGAAATCGCAGACGCCGATGGTCTGGTCGTACGATCGGCCGTCCAGGTTGACGATGCCCTGCTCTCCGCCGCGCCAAAACTGCGTGTAATTGGCCGCGCCGGTGTCGGCGTGGACAACATCGACGCCGATGCCGCCACGCGCCGCGGCATCGTGGTGATGAACACGCCGGGCGCAAACGCTATCGCCGTGGCAGAGCTCACGCTGGGCATGATGCTTGCGCTGGCCAGGCAGCTGCCTAAAGCCAACGAGACGATGCATGCCGGCAAGTGGGACAAGAAATCCCTCCAGGGAGTCGAATTGCGCGGCAAGAAACTAGGCGTGCTGGGACTGGGCCGTATCGGGCTGGAAGTGGCAAGACGGGCGCGAGGCTTCGGTATGGAGGTGATCGGACACGATCCATTTGTCTCAGCATCGATCGCGAGAGAGAACGCGATTCACCTCGTCTCCACCGAAGAGCTCTTTCGTGAGGCCGATTACCTCACACTGCACGTCGGCCTCACGCCGCAGACCGCCGGCATCATCAATCAGGCGACACTGGCCACAATGAAGAAGGGCGTGCGCATTGTGAATTGTGCCCGCGGCGAACTGATTGTCGAAGATGCGCTCGCCGATGCGCTGAAGAACGGCCACGTAGGCGGGGCGGCTCTCGACGTGTTTCACAAGGAGCCACCGCATGATTCGCCTTTCTTCTCGATGGAAAATGTGATTCTTACCCCGCACATCGCCGGATCGACAGCCGAAGCACAGGAGGCGGTGGGCGTGCAGATCGCGCTCCAGGTCCGCGAATACCTGAAGCTCGGCGTGGTGCAGAATGCCGTGAACTTGCCTTCGCTCTCGCACGAGGAATATCTGGAACTTGCGCCTTACATCACTCTCGCCGACCGCCTGGGCGCCTTCCTGGCGCAGTTCCCGGAGGGCAGCCTCGAGAGCGTCCACCTCTCCTACAATGGTCGCATCGCGGAAGGCAAGACGGATCTGATTCGTAACAGCGCAATCGAAGGGATCCTGGGACACGCCGAAGGCGTGAACCGCATCAATGCTGCTTCGGTTGCCGAAGAGCGAGGCATCCGCATTCATGAAGAAAAGAAGGCATCTGCCTCCGGTGGAGCTGGCAATGTGCTTAAGCTCATTATCCATACGCATGCCGGCGACATGGTCGCCAGCGGCACCGTTCTGCATGGATCATCGGCACGTCTGTTGAGTCTCAACGGAATCGACATCGAAGCGCCGCTCGAAGGCACCGTGCTGACGATTCGCAATCAGGACGTCCCCGGTGTGATCGGTCGCGTGGGAACGATCCTTGGCGAGCATCGAATCAATATTGCCAACTTTGCTCTTGGCCGTGCAGGTCGCGATCGTCGTCTTCCGCAAGGCATGGCGCTGGCCGTAGTGCAAGTAGATGGTGACGTGACCGAAGCCGTGCTGAAAGCGCTGCGCGGAGTCGAAGCAATCGCGGAAGTCCATGTGGCCAGCCTGGGCGAGAAGCTCCAGCCTGTATCGGTAGAATAGAATTGTAAATTTTTCAGGAGTGTAAGCTTTGCCGCTTTACGAGTACCGCTGCAAACAATGCGGCCATCAGTTCGAGAAAATTCAGAGCTTCAGCGCGCCAGATGAAAAGGATTGCCCGGTGTGCAAGGGCGAACTCGAACGGCTCATCTCTGCGCCCGCCATCCAGTTCAAGGGTGCTGGCTGGTATGTGAATGATTACGCCGCCAAAGGTGGCTCCAGGCCGCCTGTCAATGGGGCTGAACCGAGCACTAGCTCGGAGAAACCCAAAGCAGCGCCGGTCTCTTCTTCCGAAAGCGGTAGCGCCTCTACGCCAGGTTCAACCTCTGCAGCAAACTCGGGATCGACGTCCGGATCTGGCTCAGGGTCTTCGACTGGTTCTACCGCTTCCTCCGCATCGAGCAAAAGCGAGTAACGTCGACTCTCTTACGATTTCTTCTTAGCTGGAGGCACCTTTGCGCCGGCCTTGCGGGCCTCCGACAATCCAATAGCGATGGCCTGCTTGCGGCTCGTAACCTTCTTCCCACTGCGTCCCGACTTCAGCTTCCCTTGTTTCATCGCCTTCATCTCACGCTCGACCGATTTGGAAGCTTTTGGACTGTATTTCCTCCCGCTGGATTTTTTCTTTGCAGAACTCTTTTTTGCCACGCTCTTCTTCGTTGGCATCGCAATTCCTCCACACAGTGAGAAGCTTGCAGCACGACAGGGGTTGTCGACGCCAGGCTTAGTGCCCGGCGTCATCCTCGACAACTACGGCTTCTTGAGTGAAGCCATGTCGATAACGAAGCGGTACTTCACGTCGGCCTTCACAACGCGCTCGAA
>DATAQX010000429.1:0-11034 GCA_036264455.1 Silvibacterium sp.
GCCGCTGCTTCATCAAAACCAGCCCCCGGACGGCTCGAGGCCATTGAGGCGCAGATACGTGACGAGATTGCCGTAATGCAAGGCGTCATGATTTCCGACTTGCGTCAGGATGAACATCTTGTTCGTCTTGAAGCCCCAGAAGTCCGCCGGGTCATTGAGGTGCACATCGGTGAATCCGGAGAACGCACCGTCGCAGTAGGCGAACGCGCCTATGACGTAGGTCATGATCTCGGCCTTCGTACCCTTCGCGGCAGCCGAGCCGGGGGGATTTTCACCCTTGGCGTTGGCACACAAATAGTAGGAGATATCCGCTACATGAGTCAGGATCTCGCCAAACGACCGAACGTCCTTCGTCGGCCGATAGCTGTACTTCGACTCTGGCATCGCCTCCGCCGACTTCATGATCTTGTCCTGCATATTGCTACGAAAGATGGATAACGTCATCGTCAGCGGCTGCGGCGATGCGATCGGATTAGGCAGGTTCGGCGAGATCTGGGCGTTAGCCAGAGACGCGAAGATGGAAACAGATACCAAGCCAACAGAAACCGCGACGCGAGCCATAGATCGGAACATCAACGCAAGAAAAATGCGCCAGGTCCCAACTCTTGCAGACTGAGAAATCAGTCCGGTAAGCATCTCGACCAAATTACGAATCGTGCAGAAGAGATTTTTCGGGAAGTCTTGCATTCGACACCTCCTGCCTGCCAACGATTGCACGCAAGGTTCCAGTTGGCGCGCTGAATGCTACCTCTTTGTAGTCAGCAGATAACAAGATGGCGAGTCTTCTGGACTCTATGCCGCACTGTCCATTTTCGACGAACACTGTCCACTTTCAGCATTCAGGCAGTGATCCAGGTGCCCGAGTTCCTTAATGAACGCACGGTCTCGATCGATCGTTAACGGCGAAAAGCCGCTTGTCCGTAAAGCCGACACGGCGACTCCCCTGTGAATGCAAAGGGGAGAATTTGGCGAGGTAAGTTGGCGCATCATCACCTGGCCACTCATTGACGTTGCGCTCGAAAATCGAATTCCTGGCGGATGACGGACGAGCCGGAAGTAATGCACTTGTCCGTCTAACGGCCTTCTCTGACACGTGCTGTTCCCAACGCTGGATTTAAACTGACCCACTACCCGCGTCTCATTCGGGTCGGAGATGATTGCCACGCGTGATAATCTGTGGCCTGCGTCGGGCAGGTCACGCAGGGGAGTCTCAACTCACCTCGCACCTGCGCTTCGGCGAGTTCAGGTTAAAGCTCTTCACGATGAAAAATTCTCTTGCGATTATATTCGGCATCATTGCGCTCGGTCTTGCGCCCACCGTCACTCCGGTCCTTGCACAGCAGTCGTCCTATCCATTCAAAGACCCAAATCTTCCCATGGAAAAGCGTATCGACAACCTTCTTTCGTTAATGACGATCGACGAGAAGATCGATTGCCTCGGTGTGCCGACCGGTGTGCCACGCCTGGGCGTGCCGAGCTATGGCGGATCGGAAGGGATTCATGGCGTTGTCCAGCGTGGTGGCGGCAACGCCCACAGAACACCGATTACCACCACGCAATTTCCTCAGCCGCCGGGCATGGGCGAAACGTGGGACCCGGAGCTTGTCCGCCAGGCAGCCGCGGTCGAAGGGCACGAAGCACGCTTTATCACCCAGACTCCGCAGTACGATCGCCAGATCCTGATGCTGTGGGGGCCGCAGGCCGATCTGGCGCGCGATCCGCGGTGGGGTCGAAGCGAAGAGGTGTATGGAGAAGACCCGTTCTTTAACGGAACGATGGTGGTGTCGTTCATAAAGGGATTGCAGAACGGGCCGGATGGAGGAGATCCGAAGTATTGGCAGGCCGCGGCGCTGCTCAAGCACTTTCTGGCGAACAGCAATGAGAACGGCCGCACCAGTTCGTCGTCCAACTTCGATGAGCGATTGTTCTGGGAATATTATTCGGTGCCCTTCCGCATGGGCTTTCTCGACGGCGGCGCGAAGGCGGTGATGGCGTCATACAACGCCTGGAACGGCACGCCGATGGCGGTGAATCCTATTTTGAAGAGCATCGTGATCAAGGACTGGGGCGTCGATGTGATCTCAAGCGACGGGGGAGCGGTCAAATTGCTGGTCACTGATCATAAGCGCTTTCCCACTCAGAAAGACGCGGTCGTTGCCTGCCTTAAGGCCGGCATCAATCAATTCCTGGACAAGTGGAAGGACGAGACGCATGAAGCGCTGAAAGAGGGCCTGGTGACGGAGTCTGAAATCGACGCCCTCCTGCGGCCGAAGTTCCGGGTGACCATCCGTCTTGGATTGCTGGACCCGCCGGAAATGGTCCCCTACTCAAATATCAAGGACTCGCCCGAGCCCTGGAACACGGAGAAGGATCAGGCAGTCTCGAAGCAAATGGCGCTCGAATCTGTCGTGCTCCTGAAGAATGCGAACGGATTTCTCCCGCTAAAAAAGGAATCGTTGAAGTCGATCGCCGTCATTGGACCGCTTGCCGACTCTGTCCACTGGGACTGGTATGGCGGTACGCCGCCCCATGCCATCACGCCGCTGCAAGGCATAAAGGACGAAGTTGGACCAAACGTCAAGGTCAACTATGCCGCCGATGAAATTGGGAACGCTGCAGTCAACGCGGCGCGCAACTCCGATGTTGCCGTTGTCGTGGTCGGCAATGATCCCACCTGCGGTCCGGACATGGCGCACGATTGGCATAATACCCCCGATGGAGGCGGCACGCTTCCGTGCACAGTGCCGAGCGACGGACGCGAAGGGCGCGATCGCGAGAGCATCGACCTTGCCCAGGAGCAGCTGGTGAAACAGGTCTACGCCGTGAACCCGAAAACCATCATCATTCTGATCTCGAGCTTCCCATACGCCATCAACTGGTCGCAGGCCACAGTTCCCGCCATTCTGCATATGACGCACGCATCACAGGATGAGGGCAGTGCGCTAGCTGATGTTATCTTCGGCGCATATAACCCCGGCGGCCACCTGGTGACGACATGGCCGAAGTCGCTCGATCAGTTGCCGCCGATGATGGACTACAACATCCGCGATGGCCGTACTTATATGTACTTCAAGGGCGACCCGCTTTATCCTTTCGGTCACGGCCTGAGCTACACCACCTTCCAATATTCCAATCTCAAAACCAGCTCTCCTCAATTGGCGAAGGACGGCACCGTCACGGTGAGCGTGGATGTGACCAACACGGGCAGCCGGATCGGCGACGAGGTGGTGCAGCTCTATGTGAAACACCTCAAGTCGAAGGTGGAGCGTCCGCGCGAAGAGCTGAAGGGTTTTGAGCGCGTGACGATCAAGCCGGATGAGACCAGGACTGTGCAAATCCCTCTCAAGGCCTCAACTCTGGCTTACTGGGATGAGAAATCGGGTAACTTCCGGATCGAAGCAGAACCCGTGAAGGTCATGATCGGAAGTTCGTCCGCCGACATCAAGCTGGACACCACACTGCGCGTTCAGTAGCTCAGCGCTGGGCCGCTGTAATTTCCTCGAGGATGGAACAGGCAGCGGCGGCAGGATCGGCTGCTTGCGTGATGGGACGTCCAATCACCAGGTAATCGGCTCCGGCAGCGATGGCAGACGCTGGTGTTGCAATGCGCTTCTGATCTCCAGCCTCTGCACCAGCCGGACGGATGCCGGGGATCACCAGCATCGCGTCGGGATATGCTGCGCGCATAGCACCGACCTCCTCCGCACTCGCGACGAAGCCGCGAATGCCAGCGCCATAGGCTATTCCGGCCAGTCGCATCACTTGTTGACCGGGAGACGCTGCCACGCCGGTCGAAGCCAGCTGGGCCGTGTCCATGCTGGTGAGAACCGTTACCGCCAGCAGCTTCGGAGCCGAGGGCGAAGCTGCGGCAGCTTCCTGCGCAGCCACCAGCATTGCCGGGCCGCCGGCTGAGTGTAGGGTGAGCATTCCGGCACCCATTGCAGCTACTGACCTTACTGCACCGGCGACAGTATTCGGGATATCGTGCAGTTTCAGATCGAGAAAGACTGAGTAGCCGCGATCCCGGAGCGTATTGACGACGGCATTTCCTTCAGAAAGATAGAGTTCCAGGCCAATCTTAAACCATTGGACAAGATTTTCCAGCTGGTCGACGAGGGCGAGTGCTGCCGCTCCATTCGGAAAATCCAGAGCAACGATCAGCTTTTCGCGTGCGTTCGATGTATGCGCACTGGAAACCACGCTGGTGGAAGCAGGCGAACTCATAGATTAGGCCCTCCCGGATCGGAGATTTCCCGGTCGCGCTTCGCTAAATTGTACTGGATAGGGAAGCCGTGCCGCGCCCCGGTATCGACCGGGGCGCTCGATTTCTAACTTAGCGCTTTGTTTAGCGCACCAAGGAGGGAACGAGCGGCGTGGGAGCGAGCGGGGAAATCTGAGAAGAATTGTTCGGGAAGACAATCTGCGCCAGTTCGGGGTCGTCCTTAAGCAACTCCAGCCGTACAGGTGCCGTACCGTTGCTGCTAAATCCCAGGAATCGGGCAGCTGCATACGAGAGGTCGATCACCCGGCTACGGGGGATCGGGCCGCGGTCATTCACGCGAACGACCACCGATTTCTGGTTACTGAGATTGGTTACGCGGACCAGTGAGCCCATTGGAAGGCTGCGGTGAGCGCATGTAAGCTCATTCATATTAAAGTTTTCGCCGTTGGCGGTAGCGCGGCCCTGAAACAGCCTGCCGTACCATGAAGCCCGGCCAATCTGGAACCAGTGATGTTGCGGTTCGATCTTTACGGATGGGGAAGCATTGCCGGCGGGAGCCCCGGAGATGCCAAGTATGGTGAGAAAAGCAGCGCCTGCCATAAAGGCAAAGCGACGGGAGCGGGTTAATTTGTCCATTGCGATAGAGTTCATGTTCCTCCTCTAAAATTGTATGGAGGTGAAGAACGGTAAGTCAAACCATTATCAGCATTTATTTACACTCATCCCTTGCGTTTTTTGTTCAAGTATGATAGGCGTCGCGGGTCCGAAAAAAAGGTGATCCGGGAAAAGTAGAGCAATTGGAGTGACCATCCTACCATCCGTGCGACCCGTTGTCCTCACCATCGCGGGCTTCGATCCCTCATCAGGAGCGGGAGTTACGGCCGACCTTAAGGTCTTTGCCGCGCACCGCCTTCATGGCCTTGCCGCCATCACGGCCCTTACAGTCCAGTCCACCCGGGGGGTGCGTCGCTTCCACCCTATTAACCCGAGATTTCTCGCAGAGACCCTGGGTTGCCTTGCTGAGGATGTGGAAATCGCGGGCATAAAGATCGGAATGCTCGGCACGGCGGATATCGTGAGCGAAGTTAGCCGGTTTCTCGCTGATTCCGGTATACCCCGCCAACAAGTTGTACTGGACCCGATCATCCGGTCGAGTTCCGGCCGAACGCTCCTCGATTCTGCGGGATTCGACCGGCTCCAAAGCGAGCTGTTACCCCTTGTGGGCTGGGTTACGCCGAACCTCGACGAACTCGCTGAGCTGGCGGCGTCTACCGTCTCCAGCCGTGAATCCGTCCCCATTGCTGCACGAGAGCTGGCTCCCACCCACCCCGGCCTCAACATCGTTGTAACCGGAGGACATCTCGACCCTCCGGACGATTTCCTGATAACCGCGGACGGTGCCGAAGAGTGGTTTTCAGGGGAGAAGATCGAGACGACCGCCACGCACGGAACCGGCTGTACGTTTTCGTCGGCTCTGCTTGCTCAACTGGTCGGCGGCTCGCCGCCTACCGAGGCCGTCACGCGTGCAAAACAATATGTCCGCGCGGCGATGGAGAACGCGTACCCAGTGGGCAAGGGCCGCGGTCCTCTGAACCATCTTTATCGACTGGATTTTATCGACTCCGATCAGCCTTAGGCGGGATTCGGGGACTGAAGAGCTACGATCTTCTGGAATCGTGATCGCGGCTGTCTACACGGCCATTAATGCGGCCATCTACACGGCCATCGTGGGGCTGCGCCCCTGTCCGCTGCGCGTGAAGCTCCTCGTGGGTGACCAGAAAGCGCCGGATATACCGCAGGGGCTCTTCGGAGACTGCCATCTCGCGCAGGTGGTATTTCCAGGCGTCGGGTTTCAGCGTGCGCCGCGTGTAAGCCTTGCGGGTTACAGTGACCTGCTTGCCCTTGGCGTTCAGGCGCACAAACTGCTGGGTGGGAACGACGAATTGCATCTGCGTCCCCTGTCTCCAGAAAGCCTGGGCAAACTCATGCGAAAAGAGCAGAGCATAATAGCGCTGCCCTTCAGCCAGCGTTCGCATTGCCGCATCGGGGTTGGTCCACTCGCGATCAATCTTCGACTGATACCACTTGCGCAGCTCAAAGCCGTTGGCGCGCGCTTGCATCACCAGCAGAAGGAGAAGCTCTTTCCTGGTCATCGCAGTATCCTGGGAACAGCAAAACAGACAAGCACTGGCCAAGGCTCCTCGGCCCGGACTTGCAAGCCGAAAATTCATCCGTTCTTTGCCCAACCAGAAGACGATAGCACTCAAACCTCTTTCGCTAAAGGGGGCAGATCGGAGTTTTTCAGAGCGTAAAGCATGCGCGGCATTTTCACGCATACGCGTCCAATATAAAGCTGGTTTCGTCTAAGATTCAGTACGGAATGCTCTTGCGAAAGATAACCAGCCTCCTCACCACCGCTTTTCCTGCCATACTTCCCGGTTTTGTGTTGTTTACCATCGCCGCCATTACATCGGGCGTTTCGGCCATGGGCCAAACGATCGATACAGATCCCCTTAACCGAACCCCTGAAGTGGCCGCTGCGTTCCAGCGCTTCTACGTGATGGATTACGACGGATCGCTCGCGGGTTTCAACAGAATCCAGGCCGAGCACCCCGACGATCCCATCGCGACCGACTACGTCCTCTACGTAACCCTGTTTCAGGAGCTTTTTCGCCTCGATCTCCTCGATACTACCTTCTACGCAAACGACGGCTTTCTTACCGGTCATCACACTGTAGTCGAGGATCCCAAGGTCCGCGATCAGATCAAGGCTCTCGCCGACAAGGCCTTCGACCAGGCCAACGAGCAGCTCAAGAAGAATCCTAACGACATAAACGCGCTCTTCGCGCGCGGATGGGCGCGCTCGCTCGAAGCCTGCTATCTGGCCATGGTGGAGCGCAGCTTCACCTCCGGCCTCAAGCTTGCACTGGGCGCCAAGAACGACCATCAGAAGGATCTCGAGCTCGACCCCAACTACGTCGATGCCAAGATGGTCGTCGGTATCTACCAGTACGTCGTCGGTGCGCTTCCTTTCGGCTTCAAGCTGCTCATCGGCTTTGCCGGCATTCATGGGTCAAAGGTCGGAGGTATGGTCCTGCTTCAGGACGCAGGCGCTCGTGGCGTCATCACCAGTGTTGAATCGCGGACATCCATGATGCTCTTCCTGCGTCGCGAAGCCAAATATCGTGAGGCCGAAGAGATTGCACGGGGTCTGGCCCAGCAGTATCCGCACGATTTCCTCTTCGCGCTCGAAGTAGCCAACCTGACGAAAGACGCAGGTGAAGGGATGAAGGCTATCGCCGCCTATCGACGCGTCATTGACGATGCGAAGCGCCCCGGATACTTTCCCTCATCCCACCTGGAGCTGGCTTACTTCGGCCTCGGCGACAGCCAGCGCGGGCAAAAGCTCTATTCCGATGCGGCCGACGCCTATCGCGAAGCAGCATCCATGCCTACCACCAGCCCCGAGCTTAAGCGGCGCTGCCTGCTCGCCGCCGGCCAGGTCTACGACCTGATGAATGAGCACGACAAAGCCAAAGAGCAATACCAGGCTGTCATCAATGCCGGCAGCGACACCGCGCAGGCCGATCTGGCCCGCAAATTTCAGCGCTCCGCCTATACGGGCCGCTAGGGGTCTCTAAGAGCCGTCTGACGATGAGCAGCAAGACTTCGGCTCTTCCGCAATGAATCCACCAGCCGGATCGACGTGCCCGGCTGCGCCATATTTGTCATGGTGCCGTACCCAGTCTCCGAGGTTGTATCCGGGGCCCGTCTCATTGCGGCCCAAGGGCGTCAGGTCGAGATATATGTACGCACCCAGCACCTCTTCGTTGCCTCGTCCATAACTTGAATATGTGTGGAAGATATTGCCCTCGGCATCTTTGTAAAAAACGCTGATGCCGGAGAGCTCCTCGATCGATGCCTTGGTCATGCGGTAGTTATAGAAGACCTCTCCAGTGGCCAACTCCTCCGGAGTGAACGAGACGTGATAGTCGAAGTTGAAGTCGCTCTCATAGGACGATACCCATTGAAATTTCCAGCCCATGCGTTTTTTAAATGCCTGGAGGACGGCAAGGGGAGCGCGCGAAACGGCCACCAGCGATACGTCATGTTGTGCCAGGTGCTGGTTTGCGCCGTCGATATGGTCGGAGAGAAACGAGCAGCCCACGCAGCCCTCGCCCAGGTCGCGTCTCCACATGAAGTGATAGATGATCAGCTGGCTGCGGCCGTCGAAGAGCTCCGCAAGTGTTTTCCTGCCGTCCGCAGTTTCAAATACATATTCCTTTTCGACCCTGACCCAGGGCAGCTGGCGTCGCTCGGCGCTCACTGCATCGCGGGCGCGGGTAAGTTCTTTTTCGTGAGCCAGAAGTTCCTGGCGGGCGATCAGCCATTCAGCTTCTGATACGACCCTCGGACGTTCAATTGCGCTGGTTGCCATGATCCTTCTTCTCCTTTGCTCCGGCTGGAATGATAGTTGTCCGGGCTTCGATCCCCGATCGAAATGTTTTCGCAACGAGCGCGCTCAGCGCGCCTGATGAAGCCACGCCGACCGCGATCATCGCTGCCATTGCCGCACATGCTGGACACATTGTGTTCTCCTCCCGCCATCAGGCCTGTTGAGAGCTCACTGATACAGGGTGATACACCCATGATCTATGGATTCAGAAACTATGGATTCAGGTCAAATGCTGGCCGCAAACTGCCATCCATGTAGAAAGGCACGGACGTATGCTCGTGTACGATCTTCCAGCCGTCACCGTCTCGACGCAGGCACACGGTAGCGCGCATCCAGAAATTGACCCGCTGACCAGCTGCCTCCCTGGGATATCCACTCATCCGGTAGAAGCCATAGCAGAAGGCGAAGTCCCCGCTCACTGTGACGCTGAAGTCGCGCGATTCGAGATCGATTGGTCCTTTCCACGTATCGAGCCACGCCTGCTTTCCCTGAATATTGATTCCACGATGGGAAAGCGGCGGCGCGAGATCAAATATGACCGCGTCCGGCAGGTACGGTGCAGCGATCGCGGCGGCGTTCTTGTCGTGATGCGCCCGGTGGGCAGCTTCAAGAAGCGCCAGGATGGCGGCTTTATCCTGCGTTGCCTGATCGTTCAGAGTTGCGGTTGACATGCTGTTTCTCCTTTGACTTGGGTTGAATGAAAAGCATTTCCAGATAACGGTGCAGATGGTCGAGGCAGTCTGCGGCTACGCCGGGGCCGCCCTGGGCCTTGGCAAGGATGAAGGCTCCCTGAATAACAGCCTGCGTGTAAAGCGCGAGACTCATGGCGCTCCACTCAGCAGCGATGCCGTACTTGCGCATTGCTTCAGCGATGTCAGATTCAAGTGTCGCGGCATGTTCGGTGATACACCTGCCGCAGGCCTCCCGGATGGATGGGTGCGTCTCATAGACTTCCTGTACTGTGGTGCCGACGAAGCAGGTGAAATCGGGCAATTCGCCCTGCAGGATTGCTTTGCGGAAATCCACGTATGCAAGGATGCGATCCAGGGGATCAGGCAGGGTTCGATAGCCGGCTGATGCAAACACGCCCTCGGCCAAAGTACCCCAATGCTCGGCCGCGGCGAGCGCAAGGTCTTCCTTGCTCTTGAAGTGGTGGAAGAAGCTGCCCTTGGTGAGCCCGGCTGCTTCGCAGATGTCTTCGATCCGTGTCGCCGTAAAGCCCTTTGCCCGGACGACGTGCAGCGCCGCGTCCAAAAATTTTGTTTTCGATTCGTGCCTTGTGTCAGTCTCTGGCATAGGATTCATTGACGGGCCTACCATACCTACTAGTCGGTATGATTGTCAAGTATTTTTCGCTTCGTTTGAGCAACCACCGATTGCTGGCCTGTACGGACAGGAACTTGTATGCGGAACTGTGTATCCAGAGCTTGCGTATTTGCTGGCAATGGAATGGAGATTCATGCCATGATGCTGCGAACGACAAGTCCCCCGGCTCGCGCCCTATCGCCATCGATGGAGGTTGTTTTTCCCCTGGCGTGCGTCGTCACGCTCTTCGGCTTCATCGCCGGAGTAGCCATCGCCGGTATCGTTATTCCGGCAGTTGTACAGATTGTAGTTCCCGCAGTCGTGCGCGTCGTCACAGGCGCATGAGCGGATGTAAGATTTTCAGCTAGAAGGAGAGAGATCCCGATGGCAGTCTTCTGTAGAAATTGCGGAACCTCAATGAGTAACGAAGTGCGTTTCTGCTCGGCGTGCGGCGCTCAGATCAACGCCGGCAATCCGCCGCTTTATACCGTTCAGACGCGTTTGATCCGCCCTCGCGCCGGGCGCATGATCGCCGGCGTCTGTCAGGGCCTGGCGAACAACTATGCCTGGGATGTGAGCTGGGTGCGGGTCATCACCGTGCTGCTGGCAGTTTTCGGAGGAGGCGCGGGTGTGATCGGCTACATCATTTTCTGGGTCATCATGCCCGAAGAGCCGCTGCTTCTTCCTCCTGGAACCACCTACGTTCCGCCCAGCAGCTAAGCCCTGATTACTTTGAAGACTAATCGCGGCTGTTGGCTTCTACGCTCCGGCTGCCACTGTATTCAGCTCCTTGACTATGCCGGTGAGGAAGCTCTTGGCGTCTCCGAAGAGCATCAGTGTCTTATCCATGTAATAGAGCTCATTGTCGATGCCCGCAAAGCCGGGGCTCATGCTTCGTTTGATCACCATCACGGTTTGCGCTTCTGAGGCATTCAGGATCGGCATACCGGCAATCGGACTGGTCTTGTCCAGCCGGGCAGCCGGATTGACCACATCGTTTGCTCCAACCACCAGTACCACATCCGTTCTGGGAAATTCAGGATTGATCTCA
>DATAQX010000458.1:0-3229 GCA_036264455.1 Silvibacterium sp.
CCGAGAACCGGGAAACGGCGTTGTGCAGCCTGCACATCCTCTGACGACGGCACAATTTCGTCGTCGTGCACGAGACGGTCGTGGATCTTTTCGTGGCGCTTTCCAAGCTTTTCAGCCACTGGGGAAAAGCTGTCGTTGTAACTGGCTAGGAGGTCCTGGCACTCCGCCTCGTAGAGGCGCAGGTGCTCCCAGAGCTTTTCGACTTCGGCAGCTTCGAAACTGTATACGGAGAACTGGAGCTCTTCTTCCAGGCGGATATCCCCGTAGGTGATAGCCTTGCCCGTCTTCGGATCGCGCGCCCAGACGATGTCATAGATAGAGTCGACGTCCTGGAGGAACGCAGCGAGACGCTCGAGCCCATAGGTGATTTCGCCGCTGATGGGATCGAGGTCGATACCGCCGCACTGCTGAAAATACGTGAACTGGGTAACCTCCAGCCCGTCGAGCATCACCTGCCAGCCGATGCCCCACGCGCCGAGCGTGGGCGATTCCCAGTTATCCTCCTCGAACTTAATGTCGTGCTCGGAGAGGTCGATGCCAATGGCCTCCAGCGACGCAAGGTATACCTCCTGAATATCTGACGGAGGCGGCTTGAGGATGACCTGGAACTGGGTGTGTTTGTACAGCCGGTTGGGGTTCTCGCCGTAGCGGCCATCTGCCGGGCGGCGAGAGGGTTGCGCATAGGCGATGTTGATAGGCTTTGGCCCGAGGACACGGAGGAACGTGTCGGGCGACATGGTGCCGGCCCCGACTTCAATATCGTACGGCTGCTGGAGAATGCATCCCCGCTCAGCCCAGAAGATTTGCAGGCGGAAGAGCAATTGCTGGAAGGTGAGCGCTTGCGGGCGGGTGCTGACAGGCGAAGTCGTAATAGTTGCGGGCACAGTGGCTTTCCGAAAATTGAATGCTATCGAGATTCTACAAGGGATCGAGATTCTACAAGGAATGGAGCGCGCGGTCCGTTCCCGGCGATCTTGCGTGTCAGCCTTCCAGTTTTACCAGTGCAGCGACCGAGTGGAGTTTGCGCTCAAGGTGGCGTTCGAGGGCCTGCATTGCAAAACGACGAAGATCAGCCGCACGGGTACGGGGCCAATCTTCAGCAGCGAGAGTGCCGATGGGCGCCTGCAGGATACGGGAAGCAGTGGCAAGCGAGCCGGACGAAAGAATCCGGCTGGACGGGTGTTTGTGCTCAGCGCAAAAGAGCCCATCGGATTGGAGGTTGAAGTATGCAGCTTCACCAGCGAAAGATTTGCTGCAATGAGTACACCGGGCGATCTCCGGCATCCAGCCCATAAGACGTGTGATCCACAGGCTAAAGTAGGTTACGGGCAGCCAGATCTGGCCGGCGCGGGTGTGGTCGAGGACAGCCAGGGTAAGGCGGAAGACTGGGTCCTGGGGGTCATGGTCGGGGAGGCTTTCTTCGAGCACTTCGGCAAAAAAGGCGAGGGCGGACGCGCGGGCGTAATCGATGGATGCAGAAAGCGGAGAGATGAGAATTTCACATGAGTCGAGGCGAACCAGCTCCTGGCGGGGCTTCTCGACGTAGCTGGCGAGGACGTAGGTCATGGGCTCGAGAGCTCCGCCAAAGCGCTTGCGGGACCTCGCCGAGGATTTGGCGATACCCTTGAGCTTGCCCTGATCGCGAGTGAACAGCGAGACGATCTGGTCGGCCTCATGGAGAGGCCAGGTTCGCAGGATAAGGGCTTCGGCCTGGTTGAAAATCACAGGTGATCAGGATAGACGACCGGCAAAAGGCTACCCGAACCAGGCCCATAAATAAATTAAATTTGCGGAATCACAATTTCTAATATCATTTTCTCTTTACGAATCGGGCCATTTAGTCTTGAACTCAGGGTAACAGCCACTCAAGTCTGAATTTGCCAATCCGCGGACCGCCCGAAGGGGAGCTGCGAGATACTCGAGATGGTTGTGTTCCCAACTCAACTTGAGGAGATCCATGTCGACTGAACTTCGTAATTTCTTGGCGTTGTCGTATGAAGAGCTGGAAGAACTGAACCTGAAGGCCAAGGAGCAGCGCATGAAACGCGTTGCGGCCGACAAGATTCAGGAAGAGCGGCTGAAGTATCTGACCGATCAGAAGGGGATTAAAGCGGTCACCGTGTTGTTCAGCGACCTGGAAGGCCGCCTGCACATGCTCGACTACGACAAGAAGTTCATTGTCAAGAGCTACGACAACCTCACTTTTGACGGATCGTCGATTCGCGGCTTCACCGCACAGCGCGAGAGCGATCTACGCCTTGGAATCGACTGGGGCGCGTTTTACTTTGCGCCCGCTGACTTTTTCGGCTCGGGTAAGGTGCTGGTTTTTGGCGAAGTCATCGATAAGGGCGGCTCACAATATACGGCCGATATGCGCGGTGTACTGAAGGGCTATGCCCAGGGCTTGTTCAATAAGCACGGCTATACCCTGAATGCAGCCAACGAAATCGAGGGCTTCCTGTTTGCGGGCGTGGACGCGGAGAAGCGCTTTCCCGAGACGGGCCGCTTTGAATACGTGAATACGGGCGGATACTATCATTCACTCCCCAGCGATCCTCTGCGTAGCTTCATTGACACGGCAGCCGAAGTGCAGCGGGCCATGGGCTTTGAAAACGAGAAGGACCATCCTGAGGTGGCGCCGTCACAATTTGAGATCAACTACGGATACGGCGAAGTGGTGGCGGCCGCGGACCAGATCCAGCTCTACAAGCTGATCTGCCGCCAAGTGGCGACCAAGCTGGGAATGACCGCCTCGTTTCTTCCCAAGCCTGTGGTAGGCGTGAACGGCAGCGGCATGCACACCAATATCTCGATCAGCAAGGCAGGCAAAAATATCTTCTGGGATCCCAAAGGGGAGGAGAAGCTGGCGTCGTTTGCCTGGGAGTTCGTGGATCGCGTTTTGACGCACGGCAACGACATCTGCCTGTTCCTGAATTCGAGCGTGAATGCATATCGACGTCTCGATCCGCATTATGAAGCACCGAATCAGCTCAATGCTTCGGCGGTTAACCGCGGAGCGATGGTGCGCATCCCGATTGGCAATGAGCGATCTTCGCGCGTCGAGGTTCGTGCGGTGGCGCCGGATGCCAATCCCTATCTGGTGATGTACTCCATCTTCAAGTCAGGCCTGGACGGCGAAACCTCTTCAATCGCCAATCTGCGTTCTGCGGAGCGTTTCCTGCCCGACAACATCTACACGGCGCTGGAAAACTTCCGCAATTCGACCTGG
>DATAQX010000215.1:0-2611 GCA_036264455.1 Silvibacterium sp.
GATTGACTTTTGTACCGGTGGTTCTCGCGACTATCCGGCTTGCGGAGACCAAACGATATGTGCGTCCCGCAGTTCTCTTAATGTCGGTCACATTCGTCTTTGGAGTGATCTGCATCTTCTTCCCGAATCCGGTATTGCTCGCGATCAAGTGGGGATCGCTGGCCGCATTCTTCGCGCTCACCGTCGTCGGCCTCTTCACCTACCTCGCGAATGCTCCCGCCATCGCGCGCCCCCATCTCTATACCGCGATCAGTGTCTACCTTCTGCTCGGAATGATGTGGTTTGCGCTCTACGCTGCAATCGATGCTGTGTCTCCGGGCGCATTTCAGCATCGCAATAACACCACGGCAGGGCGCCAAAGCGAGCTCTTGTACTTCAGCCTGGTGACGCTTACGACCGTCGGCTACGGCGACATCATTCCCCTTCAGGACGAGGCACGCATGCTCGCCGCCCTCGAAGGCGTCACCGGCGTTCTCTACATTGCAATCACCGTTGCTCTACTGATCAGCGCATTCAAGCGCACGACGAAACCCTGAAGAAAACGGGACACCGGAAGCAACCCGAGGCTTCGAAGCAGCCAGACCCGGGCCGCTGCAGACGCGAAGGAGCGAATAGCAGTCTCAACTTCTTTGTCAGCAAGAATCGGATAGTGACATCCCGCATGGGCCAGTAAAGTTGTCTCATGGACACCCACCCACTTGACAATCCCGTCTGGACCGCGCTAACGACGACTCAGGCGCACTGGGCGCAGACCTCCGCGCTCGCGCGCAGATTCCCTGCCGAAATTGGTCCGATTGCAGCCTTCGAAGCGCCCACCCGTGAAGCATATGAATCGCTGGGCGAAATATTTTCCGCTGGTGAAGTCGCCGCGCTATGTCTCGATGCGCCTCCTGAACTGCCTTCGATGTGGACCCTCCTGGAACTCGTCTCGATGCCGCAGATGATATACACGCCTTGTAGATTGCCGCCACGCGCGACTGATTTCATCGAACTTACCGCCGCTGATGCGCCGGAGATGCTCGCGCTTGCTACGCTGACCAAACCTGGTCCGTTTGGTCCGCGTACAGGCCAACTCGGCGACTACATCGGCATCCGCAAAGAAGGGAAGCTGGCCGCCATGGCCGGCGAACGTCTACGCGCTCCCGGATTCACTGAGGTCAGCGCCGTCTGCACTCACCCCGATCATCTCGGTCACGGCTACGCCACCGGGCTCATGGTCGAGATCATGCAGCGCATCCTCGCCCGCGGCGAAACGCCTTTCCTTCACGTCCGCGGGCAGAATCGCCGCGCAATCGATCTCTATCGCCGCTTGGGCTACGTTGACCGTCACGTCTTTCAGCTCGGCATCCTGCGCCGAAATGCAACGAATGAGATATGAGCGCAGCCACTCGTAACTTTACGGCACTTCGCAGCGCCTATAAAATCAATAAGAGAAAGCCGACGTAGCTCAGTTGGTAGAGCAGCCGATTCGTAATCGGCAGGTCACCGGTTCAAGTCCGGTCGTCGGCTCCAATGCTTTCAGGAGCTTACGGATCAGTTGACCGCCGCTTGCTGTACAACTGCTGTACCAGTAATTCTTTGCTCCAGCTTCCTCATCGCATCCTTCGCCACCTCAGGCGCAGTCTTGATGTAGAAGCGCTGCGTCGTACTCACGTTCTCGTGTCTCAAAATGCATTGGATCGTTGTGTCCGGAATTCCAAGCTCTTTGAGGTTGCTGGCGAGCCCGCGACGATACGCCTGCCAGCCCTTCCACTCGAGGCGGTGCGCCTCCAGCGTCGGGCGGATCACCCGGTCGGCCAGGTTATCGAGGTCGAGTGCTCCCCCCACACGGTTCGGAAAAATGAAGCCGGCGCCACAGGCGGGCCTGATCGCATCGAGCAGCAGGCGGAGAGGCTGAATGAGGGGCACCAGTCCCGGGTCATCGATGTCCTCGTCCGTCTTCGTGTTCTTGAGCGTCGAGCGCCACATGCTGCGACAGATCGCGAGCACATCCCCGCGATCGTCGTCCCACCAGAGGCCACGGATCTCCCCTTTGCGTAGTCCGGCAAACCCCGTCACGCCGATGATGGCCCGAACCATACCCGCGCTGATCGTGGGTGTGTAGGGACCGTCCTCGGTGCGAACGACGATCCGGTCGCCGGAGAACAGCTCAAGGTGCCTGAGGATTTCCTCCAGGCTGTAAGCCAAGCGTCTCCGCCCGTGCTTTTTGCCCTTCGGAATCCTTACGCCGGTCGTGGGGTTCATTCCTTCATACAAGCCCATGTTGCGCCCTTCGGTAAAGATGGCGCTAAGGGTGACCTTCATGAGCTTGTACGTCGCGTGCGAGAGCTCGCTGCCGTGTGCTTCCTCTTCTTTATTCAGAACATTCTGCACATCGACGGAACGAAAATCACGCAGGCGAGTCCCGATAACGTGTCGCTTGAGGTGAGACCTCCACGAATCTCGGTAACACTTCACGCCGCCACCCGAAAGTCTCTTCTCGCAGGCGGGGAAGAATGTCTTTTCCACAAAATCCACCAGCGAGACTCCTGCTTCTGGCGTGAAGCCGACCTTGTTCAGCCTTTCCATGAAGCGGTTCTTGAGTGGAATGACATCCGACTTCTTCGGATAA
>DATAQX010000562.1:0-1896 GCA_036264455.1 Silvibacterium sp.
GGAAACGGCGAAGGCCACCAAGGCGAGAATAAAGGCAGCACGAAGGCAGGCACGCATGGCAGGAGCAATCCTACACAAAGAGTCCTTCGGATTAAACAGGATTTCCGGGCTGTGCTTCAAGCTTCTCCAGCACGCGTGGCGCAATTTGCGATACGCTGCCTGCGCCTAGGGTGAGAATCACGTCGTTTGGTTCCGCTCTTTGGACAACTTGTGCGATTGCCTGCTCGCTGGAGGCGGCGTACTCCACGCCTTCACGACCGATGGCCGAGACCAGCGCCTGCGCGGTAACTCCCTCGATAGGCTCCTCGCTGGCGGCATAGATATCCAGGACTTCGACGGTGGCTGCATCGTCGAAGGCCTTGACGAAGTCATCGAAAGAATCGCGGGTGCGCGTGTAGCGATGCGGCTGGAAGATGACGTGGGCACGGTTATAGTCGCATTCGCGGGCGGCACGGAGAGTGGCGCGAATTTCGGTGGGATGGTGTCCGTAGTCGTCTATTACCGTTATGTTGCGCACAGAGCCCTTTACCTGGAAGCGCCGGTCAACTCCGCGAAAATTTTTAAGCCCCTGCGCGATGATCTCGGGATCCATTTCCAGCTGCATGGCAATGGCTATGGCCGCGGTTGCGTTGAGAACATTGTGCAGTCCGGGCACATGCAACTCGAAGGGGCCGAGCACGCTGCCCTCGGCGCTTCCGTTCGCGGCTACTTCAAAACGCGACCGTACGCCTTCGACTGGCGGAAGCATGCGCAGGATATAGTCGGCGCGGGAGTTGGTTCCGTAAGTGAAGACTCTTCGCCGGACACGCGGCAGGATGGCGGCGAGTTGCGGATTGTCGAGGCAGGCTACGCAAGCGCCATAAAACGGCACGCGATCCATGAACTCGATGAAGGCGTTTTCGATATCGGCCATGTCGCGGTAACAATCCATGTGCTCGCGATCGAGGTTAGTGACGACGGCGAGAATGGGCGACAGCTTGAGGAAGGAGCGGTCGCTCTCATCGGCTTCTGCAACGAGGTATTGCGACTTGCCGAGGCGTGCGTTCGAGCCGAGCGCGTCGACGCGGCCACCCACGACTACCGTGGGGTCGAGGTCGCCCGCGGCAAGAATTGTCGCGATCATGGATGTAGTTGTTGTTTTGCCATGCATGCCGGCGACGGCGATCCCATATTTGAGACGCATGAGCTCGGCGAGCATCTCCGCACGCTGGATGACGGGGATTTTGCGGCGACGGGCCTCGACGACTTCGGGATTCCGCTCATTGACCGCGGAGCTGGTGACGACGACTCCTGAGCCGACGACGTTGGCGGCAGAGTGGCCCTCGAAGACGGTCACGCCGAGCGATGCCAGGCGGTCGGTGATGGGAGAGCGGCGGAGGTCAGAGCCGCTCACGGTGTTGCCAAGGTTGAGAAGAATCTCGGCGATGCCGCTCATGCCGATGCCGCCGATGCCAATGAAGTGGATGCGCTGTGGTTTAAGAAACATGGACTTTGTTCAGCGGCACGTGTTCAGGTGCGTACCCTGAGGGCATGCCGCATACGTTACTCTAACAGCGCTGCTTATCGTGCTGTACGGAGCTGCTGATGCGATCCCGCTTCCCTGCCCTTCCTCTCGTATTTTTTGCCCTGCTGGCTGCTGCCCCGCTGCTTGCCCAGCTTGCCGCCCCGCATGTGCGTATTCCTCAGGGAGAGCTGGAGGGTGAAGTTTCCACTATGGGACCGCTCGCCTTCAAAGGCATTCCTTATGCGGCTCCCCCGGTGGGCGATCTGCGCTGGAGAGAGCCGAAGACTGCGGTTTCCTGGGCCGGAGTGCGGGATGCGACGAAGTTTGGAAATATCTGCTACCAGACTCCGGATGGCGCCCGCTTTCCGTCCTCCAGCCTGAGCGAAGACTGC
>DATAQX010000580.1:0-9463 GCA_036264455.1 Silvibacterium sp.
GCCAGCTCAATCCGTAACGTCACCCTCGCTGCCAGCGCTGGAGGGGCGTCGTCTGCCCGCATCCAGGGATGGGCACGAGTCTTCGCTGAAGGGGCGGCTCGTAGCGATGCCTTCGGCGGTGGTGCCTCGCACGAAAAAAGAAAACCTGCCGGCTCTGACCGGATTGCGCTGTTTTGCCGCCCTGAACATCGTTTTCTTTCATTTCTCCAATCCGAAGTGGTTTGGACCGTTTGCTCCGATTGTGGACAACGGTTACACGTCGGTCAGCTTCTTCCTGCTGATGTCCGGCTACATTCTCGCCTACAACTACGCGGATCGCGCGGCTGCCGGACAGCTGAAGATGCGGGATTTCTGGGTCGCACGGCTGTCGCGGTTGTATCCGGTATATCTATTGGCACTGGTTCTATCGCTGGGTATGCTGATGGACGAGTGGCACGCGCGCAGCCACGGGCAGTTTGCGCTGGGTGTGGTGCTCACCCCGCTCCTGCTGCAGGCCTGGAATCCCTTCCTGTCGACCTTCTGGAATACGCCGGCCTGGACGATGTGTACCGAGGCCTTCTTCTATCTGATCTTCCCCCTGGTCATCCTTTGGAAGCGTCCGAAGACGCTTTGGCCGCTGCTGGGCGTGCTGCTGGGGTTGTGGCTGCTGGGGATGGTCCTGCCGGGGCTGTACATGTGGTTCCACCCGGATGGGGATCTGCAGCCGGGGCGCTATACCGACGGCTTCTGGATGCGAGCGCTTAAGTTCTCGCCACCTCCTCATGTTCCCGCCTTTTTGTTTGGGATTGCCCTGGCTGACCTGGACGGGATGATATCTCGGGATAGCCGGAGACGGTTGCTGTTTGGACTATTGGGGATGGGCGGCCTCTACCTGATTTTGTATTACGGCGACCGGATGCCGTATCCCTTGATGCACGATGGGCTGCTGATGCCATTATTCGGGCTGGCAATTCTGGGTCTTGCCGGACATAACCTGATAGCGCGCTTCTTCGGATTTCCTCTTTTTGTGGCGATCGGAGGAGCAAGCTATTGTCTGTACCTTCTGCACTTCAATTTGTGGATATTGATCCATGATTCCCATGTGCTGGATCGGCTGCACGTGGCGCAATTCGACCCATGGATCAGTTACTTTCTGCTGGTTGCGGGGGCGATACTGGTGATGGCGTATGTGGAGCGGCCGTGCCAGCGATGGATCAGAGGTTGGCTGAAGCAATAGGTCCGACCGTAAGAATCCGGCGTGCCATGCACTTTGCTAAACCGCTACATCTTTTTGCCGATGGAGATGGGTAGGAAATCACCCGCAATTCCGGGCATGCGGGGCTATGACTCAATCATGAATAAATCTCTGAAAATGTCGGTTTCTGAACGGGAGATTGTTCAGCAGCAGGAGCGTGAACAGAGGCGGCATCCGCGTTTCGCCTGTGAGGGCCATGCTGAAGTGTCTTTGCCTCATGGAGGGCTGCTGTTCCGCGGCCGGATTTTGAATCTGAGCATGAACGGGTGCTATATCGAGACAGCCCTGCTTAACCTGGAACGGGGCACGCAGGTCGAAGTATATTTTGTAACGAATCAGCTTCAGTTCCGGGTTCTGGGAAACATTGCGGCACTGCGCCGAAAGCGCGGGGTGGGGATCGCATTCCTGAACGTCAGCCCACGGCGGGCGTTGCAGATTGCAACGCTGGTGGAAGAGCTGGCAGAGCAAAAACTCGCCGACTAACAGAAAACAAGAAAAGCCCGCTCGAAAGCGGGCTTTTTCAGGGCGGACCTGCAGTGCTGCCGCCGGTTACGATCCCAGACCAGATCCGGCCTGCACGTGCTCATTGGCGTGGTTGCCATGTGAAACAGCAGCGGCACAGGTAGGTTGGCCGGCGGTGGGATAGGGATTGTTCTCCGTGCCAGTAAGGATTCCGGTGTTAGCGTTGATCTGATAACCGGTGATCGAGTTGTCGAGGAAATTGGACGTATAAAGGAAGCGGCCGAATGCCGGTTCAATGAGCACACAGGTAGGACCGGTCTTGGTTGCAAAGACGTTCGTGGAGAGACTGGTCGGAGCTCCTGTGCCCTGATCGATGGCGAATGCGCTGATGTCGTTCGAATTGAAGTTGGCGACGTAGATAAACATCCCGTTTGGACTTACCGTGACGGCATTGGGGAAGACGTCTGTCTTGAAGGGACCGTTTTGCAGCGGCACGAGGGCGCCGCTGGTCTGGATACCATAAGCGATCAATTGATTCGTCGCGCTGTCGGTCACGTACAGGAAGCGGCCAGTTGGATCGCTGGCGCTGGCGTTGGGCGCGACTCCAGCCGGGAAGGGGCCTCCAGGGACAGGGGTTAGAGCCCCACCGCCGCTGGCAGTGGAATAGGAGAAAGCCGAAATGGTTCCAGCTTGGGCAGCCGTGTTGGTGTTGACGACGTATACGAAATCGGTAGTCGAGTCGACATGGAGCAACGCAGTCACATTGACGCTGGAGGGATTGTTTTCAACAGGCCAGTAAGGGAGATTCGGGGTGACGCTCGTATTCGTGATTGCGGTACCGAGGCTGCCGTCAGAGTTGATCGGATAGACGACCAAGGCCCCCGGCCCGGGACTAGCTGCGGTAAAGCCGGGCTGGAAGGTGTCGACTACAAACAGCAAAGTGCCTGTGGAGTTCGTGGCCAGAGCTGTTGGCTCCGTTCCCGGCGTGTTGTAGGTGTGCTGAGGATAAAGCTTGCCGTCGGTGCCAATCGTAAACTCGACGATGGTATTGTCGTCATGGTTGACGACGTACAGATTCTTTCCATTAACCGAGGCGAGAGTAGCGACAGGGTTACGTCCGCCGGAGCTATAGGGCGAGTCCTTGATCTGCGTCAGCGCACCGGATAACTGATCGACCGTGTAAACGCTGACCTGGCCCGGATTGTTTTTCGATGCAGTAACGAACAAATAATCGATCGTGTTGCTTTGACCACAAGAGGTAATTCCAAGTCCTATGCCAATAGAGACTGCGGCGGCCAGCAGAGCGTGGCCCGATTTGCTGAACTTCATGCGCTTCCTTCGTCCTGGCCAAGGGCACAGGCTGCGGTTTTGGGATCGCTCCCGCTTGAATTGTAAAAGCTTACGCGGCTTTAAGCTAGGTGCCGGGCTGTTTGTCATGGTGTTAAAGCAGGACGGCCCGCTTGCGCGAGCCGCCGAGGCTTGAAGAAGTGGATGTACAAAGCTAGTTGGTATGGTTGGTGGCGACGCACCAGCTGGGAGTTCCGACCGTGCCATAACTGGTTGCGTTGCGGAGGTCGGTAAGTACGCCCGAGTTGGGATCGAGCACATGACCCGTAACGGTGTTGCTGCCGGCGTCGGCAGTGTAAATGAACTGGTTGGAGGGATCCTCGAGGATGCACTGCGGCCCTGATCCGGTACCCGTTGTGCCTCCGGCGATCGGAGCAAGAACTCCGTTGGATGCGATCGTGAATCCGGTGATCACGCTATTGGGATTGGTAGTGCCCGAAGCGGGACCAGCGTTCGCCACATACAAGAACTTGCTCTTGCTGTCAGAGGTAAGGGCAATCGGGTTGCTTGCCGTGGGGGCATTGGCTGCGGGGCTGCCGGTTACCGCCTGCAGAAGCCCGTTGGTGCCAAGAGTGTAGTAGAAGATTTGATTGCCGCCCGTGTCGAGGACGTAGAAATATTTTGAGGCGCTGTCGCTGCCGATAGCGCTGATCTGGTCGGCGGTGGTAACCAGCTCGGAGTTCGTGGTAAGGGTGAGCTGGCCGTTGGTGCTGTTGAGCGCGTACTCGAAGATCGTCTGTTTATTGCTCGTCCCCGGCTCAGGACCATTGTCGGCTGTGAAGAGGAAGCCTGCCGAGACCTTCAGATCGATGGGGAAACAGCCGACCGGGAAGGTTGTGAGCTGCGCTCCGGTGGAGTCCTGCTGCTGGTTGTTGGTGATCAGCGAAAGGCGGCCGGTGTTGCCATCGACGCTGAAGGCGGTGATGCTGCCGGTAGGATGCCAAAGGCCAGCGTTGCTGGGGTCGGGGCACGGAAATGCCGCACTCTGGGTCGGCTGGGCCGTGACGATGGGGCCACCCTGAACCAGCGTCTGAGGCATGTACTCATCGAGCACATAGAGAAAGGACCCGGTGGTGCTGAATCCCAAACGGAGAGAGCCGGTTCCCTGGCTGGTATAACTCTGCTGGAAGGCGAGGGTCCCATTGCCACCGATGGAGAAGACGGAGATATTGGCTCCCGTATAGGTGACATTGCCAGAGGAGTCAGTGGTGGGCTTGCCGCCATTGAGAACGTAGACGTAACGGCCAGTTGAGGAGACGACGGCGCGGATAGGGTTGGTACCTCCGGAACCGAACGGGGAGCCGGTTACGGCTTTGAGGTTGCCTGTATTGTTGAAGATATTAAAGCCACCAATCTGGTTGTACTGGCTACCCGTCACGTACAGATACGCAACGGTGAAGTCATTGCTGCACGATGTGACGCCAAAACCGAGACCGAGGGATACAACCAGGGCCAGACTAATCTGACCGAATTTCTTGAACTTCATGCGCTTCCTTCATCCTGGCTTGGAGAGGCTGCCAGGCAACTGGATCGGGATCGCTCCCGTTTGCATTGTAAAAGCTAAGAGACACTTTCTGCTAGCTACGAGGGTTGGATTCGCTGTTCGGGATGAAGGTGAGGGGACCGGCGACTGGTGCTCGATCCCTCACCTTGCTTCAGTAACCCCTGCCTTTACCACACGACGCAAGGATCGTCCGGCATCATGGGCTGACCTTTCTGGCACCCAAAAGCCTTACCGAATTGTTCGAAGTTCCGCACGGCTCCGTTGGTGCGGAACATACCGGGTGAATGGGGATCGGTGCGGGCTGAGACGCGGGAGTATTGTTCGGTGCGATTCTCACACCAGATCTGCGCGAATGAGATGAAGAAGCGCTGGGAAGGCGTGTAGCCGTCGATCTTCTGAGTCCTGGCATCGCCTCCCTGGCTTGCGAGGACGCTCATGAGCGCCTGGTAAGCGATACGCAGGCCGCCGTTGTCGGCGGTGTTTTCGCCGAGGGTAAGCTTGCCGTTCAGCTTCTGTCCGGCGACGGGTTCGAAGTTGCCATACTCGTTGACCTCGCAGTCGGTGCGTTTGTCGAAGGCGCTACGGTCAGAGGGGGTCCACCAGTTCTTGACGTTGCCTTGAGCATCGTATTTACTGCCTTCGTCGTCGAAACCATGGGTCATCTCATGGCCAATGACAACGCCGATAGCACCAAAATTGACAGCAGGATCGATTGAATTGTCGAAGAAAGGCGGCTGAAGGATGCCGGCGGGGAAGTTGATGTCGTTATTACTGGGGTCGTAGTAGGCGTTCACAGTGGGCGGAGTCATACCCCATTCCTTTTCGTCGACTGGCTTACCGATTTTGTTGAGATCGTAGGCAGTTTCAAAAAGGCTGGAACGGCGTATGTTGCCGAGCAGGTCGTTGTCCTTGACATCAAGTGTGGAGTAATCGCGCCATTTTTCGGGATAGCCGATTTTCTGGCGGAAGGCAGCAAGCTTGGCTTCGGCTTGTTTTTTGGTGTCGGTGGTCATCCACGGAAGATTCTGGATATCTTCGTTGAGTGCTTTTTCAAGAGCAGCGACGAGCTTCTCCATATTGGCCTTGGCCTGAGGAGGAAAGTTTTCCTTCACCCAATCCTGACCAACGGCTTCACCGAGAGCCCGATCGGTGAGTGCAGTGCAGCGCTTCCAGCGGGGTGTCTGCTCGGCCTGTCCTTGAAGGGTCTTCTGGAAGAATCCATAGTTGAGATCGACATAGGGAGTGGAAAGCCAGGGCGCAGCTGAGTTGAGGGCGTGGAAACGCAGGTAGCTTTTTAGATTGTCCAGGCTCTGGCCCTCGATCACTTCATTCATGGCTTTGAAGAAGTCGGGCGTGCCGATATTGAGTTCATGAATGGCGGGTGCTCGGATGCCGGACAGGTATGCCGTCCAATCGAAATTGGGGGCCAGAGTGCTGAGGTCGGAGACGGGCAGCAGGTGATAACGCTTGTCCGGGTCACGGAGATCGACGCGGGGCAGGGAGCCTTTGGCGAGCGCAGTTTCGATGGCAAGCACGCTGTCGGCTGCTGCGGCGGCCTTGTCATCGTTGTCTCCGGCAAGCTTGAAGATGCTGATGATGTACTGCTTGTACTGTTCGCGGATCTTGGTCATGCGCGCGTCGTCGAGCAGGTAGTAGTCACGGTCAGGCAGGGTCAGACCGCTCTGGAAGGCTGCACCGATCTGACGCGTCGAGTCTTTCTGATCCTGCTCGCTGCCGAAGCGGAAGAACGCGCTGGTGGCATCGTCGGCCTGCAGGCTAGCGACGAGTGCGGCCAGCCCCTCCTTGCTGGAAAGCGCATCGATGCTGGCAAGGATGGGTAGTATGGGTTTGTCGCCGAGCTGATCGGCAAGGTCGGAGTTCATGCAGGCAGCAAAAAAGGCGCCGTATTTCCGCTGGAGCGGCGTCTGGGGGTTGCTGGCCGCCCTGCTGAGGTCGAGATATAGCAGGTATCGGTCGCGCTCATTAAGTTCGTTGAACCGGCCCCAGCGGGATTGGTCGCCGGGGATGGGATTGTTCTTGCGCCAGTTGCCGCAGGCGTAGGCGTAGAAGTCGACACAGGGGTCGACGGATTTGTCGATGGCGCTGAGGTCGAAGCTGTGGATCTGTCTTGGTTCGACAGGGGCGGCATTTGAGGGTTTGCCGGCCTGCGCAACTGTGCTTTGGGCCAAGGCAAGACCGCTGCAGAAAAGAAGCGTACCGGCGAAACGGAAGATTTGCATAGATTCCTCTAAGAATGTGGCCCGGTTTTATTGGGCGCGGAATGAATCTGGGCGCAGGATGGAAAGATGCCCCACGGAGAGAAAATATCACGGCGCGCACAGCGGTGGCACATTTCGACAGTGGACCAACCCGGGATGAAGAGAAAGCAGGCCTAGAAGAGCTTGAGGTGAATGGTGAGGTACTTCTTCGGGTCCTTGCGGATAGCAGTGATGAGATCGCTGGTATTGGAGATCATCTCATCCGTATGGTGGTAGAGCGACGGATTCTTTACGAGCTGGCCGATGGTGCCTTCGCCTTTGTCGATGGTGGTAAGGATCGAGTTGAGCCGGGCGACGGTGTCGTTAAGTTTCTGCGCAAATTGAGGATCCTTAGCCATCATGCCAAGAGCACCTTTTCCGGCATTGATGCCGGCAAGCAGCTGATTAAGGTGGTCCGTGGATTCGCGCAGGTTGTTGTAGAGGGCCTCATCTTTGAGCAGCTTGCCCAAGGTGCCGTGGCCCTGGTCAAGTTGATTGGCGATGTTCTGGAGCCGGCCAACGGTAGCGTTGGCGCTGTTGTAGAGCGTGTCATCGGCGACCAGCTTGCCTATGGAGCCCTTACCATTGCTGATCCCGTCGACCAGGGCCTGGATTTGGTTCACGGCGAGCAGAGCTTTGTTGTACAGGGCGGGATCGTTAATCAGCTGGCCGATGGAACCCTTTCCGCTGTTGAGCGAATCCACGAGATTGTCGACCTTGGCGAGGATCACGTTGAGCTGTTCGATGGTTCCCTGGCTCGATTTGATTACGTCGGAGAGGTTGGGTGTCTCGTTGGTTTTAAGCTCGCCGCCGTTCTGAAACAAAGGTCCGGTGGCGAATGTACTGTCGATGTTGACGACGGTATCGCCGAGGACGCCGATGGTTTCCAGACTGCTTTTTGAGTCGGTGTGAAGGAAATGCGCGTATTCCTTTCCGACTCTCATCGTCACCTGGACGGGGGTAAGCCTGCGTTCAGGCACGATGCGAACGCTCTTAACGTTGCCGATGGTGACGCCCTGAAGGTTGACCGGCGCTCCGATCTTGAGACCAGCCGAGTTCTCAAAATAAGAGACGATGGTAAGCTTGCTGGTCCAAAAACCGCCGCTGCTGCCGGACATTAGGAAAACGAGCGCGATGAGTGCGCACAGGGCCACGATGACCAGCACGCCGACCTTTAATTGAGACCACTGGACCTGCTGCTGGCTAGGCAAAGACTCCCTCGGGAAAGCTATCGTGTTGAGCGAACAACCGCTCTGGGTGAGAGGATACCAAACCAGAGTCCGTTCCCACTACTAAAGTGAGCTGCAACTCTTTCGAAAGAGGCAATTTCCCCGGATTCATTCTTGATTCAGGAAACGGGATGTGTAGGCCGCATCGCCCTATCCTGTCTGGAATTGACTCAAGCATGGGGAAATCGTAACTCGCGTTTTTGGATGCTCGATCAGGCCAGTCTGGTGCAGAAAGAAGCCGCTGATCGAACATAAGAGACATGCGTTGTTGCGTTTTGGAACGCACGCTTAATTTTCAAGATAGACCGCGGCCATGGCAGTAGTAGCGCTGTGCGTTAGCGAGAGGGAGATATGTTGGACTCCCAGTTGGACGGCAATCTCCAGGGCGCGTCCTGTGAAGTGCAGGTTGGGACGATGACCGGCTTCGCGCCGGACTTCGAGTTCCTTCCAGGTGACGCCGTACTGAATGCCGGTGCCAAGAGCCTTGGCTGCCGCTTCCTTGGCTGCGAAACGCGCCGCGAAACTTTCTGCACTGTTCTTCTTCGCCTGGCAGTAGGCAATTTCCTCAGGGGTAAAGATACGAGTGAGGAATCGTGAGCCATACCGGGCGATGGACTGCGCGATACGGTCAATTTCAATAATGTCGATGCCGGTTCCAACGAGCATGAAGGCAACTTAAATCATTTCTATGGGGAGTGTAAGTGAGGAGCTTTGAGCGCAGCGTGAGATTCTTGGAAATTTTTAATATTGCGGAAGTCCCAGCACGAGACAGTTAACGGATTGTTTGGGCGATCCGATCAACCAAATGTGTATGACGGTTACGAATGCGGAGAATCCAGCGGATGGATCCTGAGGCTGACGGCGCTGAGTCCGGATGAACCGGAGAAGACGGTGCGCGTCTTGACCGGCGCTCTATTGGCCTGCGGCGGATGGGTGCTGACGCGGACACAGGAAAAGGGGATTGCGGCACTGGATTTTGAGTTTGCCCGTGCAGCTTGCGTGGAGATCTACGCGGTCCTGATCGGCTGTGGACTGGAGCTGAGCCGGGACTCGCATCTGCGGATGTCGGAACTGTGCCATTGCACGAAGAACCTGATCGCCAGCAAGGCATTCGATATTGCACGTGTGGACCTGGTGGTCTACAGCAATGACAAAAAGCAGTCTCGAGACGAATCGCCGACCATGCTGCCGGGTTAACGGGCAAGAGTCAGCCGGCCTCGACCAGACCGTAGCGTCGCTGCCAGGCTTCGCGAAGGCGGGCCCAGACACGTTTTTTTTCATCCTCACTGGCCTCGGCATCGGCGCGCTCGACGAAGCGCGCGGATTCCTGCTTGGCCAGTTCCAGCAGGGCGCGGTCGCGGACCAGGTTGGCGACGCGGAAATCGGGCAGGCCAGCCTGACGTGTGCCGAAGAATTCTCCGGGGCCGCG